>JAJYKG010000131.1 GCA_021788795.1 Thermoplasmata archaeon
GCCCCTTGTCGTCCCGGATGCGGACGATGCGCGCGAACCGCAGGGAGAAGCCGCTCGCGTAGCGGGGGCTTCTCTGGATCTCGTTGTACGCGACCTCGACGACGACCTCGGGGCGGACGTGGAATCCCCAGCGTTCCTCGGACGTGGCCAGGGCCTTCATCCGCGCCGTCATCGCCTCGAACTCCTCGTCCGTGAGGCCCTTGAACGTCTTCCCGATCATCTGGAACCCGCCCGTGGCCTCGTCCCGGACCGCGAGCCAATAGTTCGAGAGCCAGCCCTCGCGCCGGCCGGAGCCCCACTCCGCCGCCACGATTGCGAGGTCGAGGCGGTCCGCGGGCTTGATCTTGAACCACTTCTTGCCGCGCTTGCCGACCGTGTACGTGGAGTCGAGGGCCTTCGCCATGAGGCCCTCGTGGCCCGCCGCCAGGGACTCCCGGAGGAACGCCTCGATGGCCTCCGTCGTCCGCGCGATCTTCCGAGGCGTGAGCACCTCCCGCGGCACGAGCGCCTCGAGCCGCGGCCAGCGCTCGCGGTAGGGGACGTCGATCAGGCTGTCCCCCTCGAGCGCGAGCAGATCGAAGAGGTAGAGCCGCAAGGGGATCTCCTGCGCCGCGGCGTCGATGTCGTGCACGCGGCGGAAGCGGCGCATGAGGTCCTGGAACGGGAGCGGCCGGCCCGCGTGGTCGACGGCCACCACCTCGCCCTCCACGACGAACCGGCGGGCGTGCAGGCCGCGGGCGAAGGCCACGATCTCCGGGAGGCTCCCGGTCACGTCGCTCAGGCGGCGGCTGAAGATCCGCACGGCATCGCCGTCGCGGTGGATCTGGATGCGCGCGCCGTCGAGCTTGAACTCGACCGCCGTCTCGCCGCCGTGCTCCTCGAGCACCTCCCCGAGGTCCTCGGCCATCTCGGCGAGCATGGGCTTCACCGGGTACAGGAGGCGGAGCCCGGAGCCGCGGAGCCCCGCGAGCCCGGCCGTGAGGGCGATCTCCGCCACGCGCCCGAGGTCCCCCAGGAACATGTGCGCGCTCCGGACCGCGTCGGGATCCACGCCCGCGGCGTCCGCGATGCCCTCGAGCATCACGCCCTCGTTCACGCCGATCCGCATCTCGCCGAACACGATGCGGAGCAGGATGTCGCGGTCCTCCGCGGCCACGCGGCCCAGAAGGGACTCAAGGAGCCGCCGCCGTTCGCGCACGGAATCCGCGCCCCACGCCGCGGCGATCGCGGAGAAGGCGCGGGACACCTCCTGGACCGTGAGGGGCTCGGCGGTGAGGGTCGTCTGCCGCTTCCCCTCGAGGGCGCGCCGCAGGGTCGCCCAGCCGACGTTCAGGGCGCGCTCGTCCGCCTCGGCGAAGATGCGGCCCACGACGAGGTGCACCGCGGGCGCGACCTCGTCCGGCCGCAGGGACCGGAGGAAGGCCGCGATGAGGGCGCGCTTCTCGAGGCGCTTCGGCGTGGCTTCGAGGCTCCGCGCGAGCTGCGCGAGGGAGGCGAACGAGGTCTCCGAGGACGAGGGGGTCACGGCAACCTCGGACCATCCGAGCCCGCGGGTTTCAAGGTTTCGCCGGGGCCCGCGGACGCCTGCGGCCGCGCTCCGCCGAACACGTAGAGGGCGATCGTCGCCACGACCATCAGGGCGCCCCCCGCGACCTGCGCCGGGCTCAGAGGCTCCCCGGGAAAGAGGACGAGGGAGATGAGCACGCCCCAGAGGGCCGAGGTCGCGAGGATGGAACCGGCGCGCATCGCCCCGATCGTCCGGAGGGAGAAGTAGAACAGGAGCGTGAACCCCGCGACGCACCCGAAGGCGACGACGAAGACCGCCCACGCGCCCGACCCCGAGGGCACGAGAGGAGCGCCCGTGGCCACGACGATGGGGAGGAGGATCGCCGCGCCCAGGAAAAGCTTCGCGGAGATCATCGGGAGGATCCGCGAGCGCTGGCTCAGCACCGCGCTGCCGTTGTTGTCGACGCCCCAGAAGAACGTCGCGAGGATGACGAGCAGGTTGCCGGCCAGATACTGCACGGACGCGAGGTCGCCGAGGGAGAGCCCGGTCGTCACCGTGAACGCGCCGAGCACGATGCCCGCGAGGGCGGCGTAGCCGCGGCGCGACAGCCGCTCCCCGAGGAATGTGAAGGCGATGATGATCGTGAAGACGCTCTCCGAGTTGGAGAGGAGCGCCGCGTTCGCGGCGGTCGTTCCCGTGAGGCCGGTGTAGAACACGAGGGGCGCCGCGACCGCGCCCGCGAGGGTGATCAGGACGAGGAGGGGCACATCCTTCCGCGGCATGCGGTGCCGGGCCAGCGCGGGGAGGAACAGGAGGCCCGGGAGGAACTGGGTGTAGAGGGCGATCGTGAGCGGGGGGACGCTCACCTCGGCGAGCTTGGACAGGTTGGCCCAGAGCCCGTACAGGAAGGCCGCGACGGAAACCGCAAGGTAGCCGGCGACGCGCGGGTCGCGGCGGGCGGGCACCCGGAACCGAAGGCCGAGGGGCGATAAAGAGATGCCGCGTTGGGCCCGGCCCGATATCCTTAAGACCGAAACGACCGATGCTTTCGCACCGAGTCGTTCCAGCGAGGGGAGGGTCCCCACGGGAGAGAGTCTCCGCGTCATCCGAGACGACGGGTCTGTCGACCTTGCGACCGACCCGGGGCTCTCCCGGCCGGATTCAGAACGGCTCTACCGCGGCATGTTGCTCGAGCGCATCCTGGACGACCGCATGCTCGCCCTCCAGCGCCAGGGCCGCATCGGGTTCTACGGCCCCTCCGTCGGCCAGGAGGCCGCGATCGTCGGCGCGGTCGCGGCCATGGAGGCGGGCGATTGGATCGTGCCCCAGTACCGCGAGCCGGGGGCCGCGCTGTACCGCGGCATGCCCCTCACGGACCTCATCTGCCAGTTCATGACGAACAGCGGCGATCCGGCGAAGGGGCGCCAGATGCCCTGCCACTACGTCTACCGCAAGGGGAACTACCTGTCCATCTCCTCGCCCGTCGGCACGCAGATCCCCCAGGCCGCCGGGATCGCGTGGGCCATGAAGCTCCGGAAGGCGAAGGATGCGGTCCTCGTGTACTTCGGGGACGGCGCGACGAGCACGCCGGACTTCCACGTCGCGATGAACTTCGCCGGCGTCTTCCGCGTCCCGTGCGTCTTCCTGTGCAACAACAACCAGTGGGCCATCTCCCTGCCGGTCGCGCGGCAGACCGCCACCGAGACCCTCGCGGAGAAGGCGGGGGCCTACGGCCTCCCGGGCGTCCGCGTGGACGGCATGGACGCCCTTGCCGTGTACGCCGCGGTGCGGCGCGCCGCGACGGATGCGCGGGAGGGGCGCGGCTCGACCCTCCTCGAGGCCCTCACCTACCGCATCGGCCCGCACTCCTCGAGCGACGACCCGTCGCGGTACCGCGACGAGAAGGAGGCCGCGGCCTGGAGGGCGCGCGACCCCCTGGTCCGCTTCCGCCGGTACCTGGAGAAGAAGGGCTGGTGGGACGACGGACGCGAGGCGGCCCTGGAGAAAGAGATCGGGGATGACATCACGGGGGCCGTCGCGGAGGCCGAGGCGAAGCCCCCGGTCCCCGTGGATTCCTTCTTCACGGACGTGTACAGCGACGGGACGTGGGCGTTGCGCGAGGAACTCGCGGAGGCGCGGTCCGTGGCGCGGAGGTGAGAGCGCGGCCAAGAAGGCGGCGAACACGGCGGCATCCTCTCCCGCGGGCGGCGGCGCGGTCGCCCGCGCGCACGAGCTGTTCAAGCAGGGGCGGACCACGGAGGCCCTGGCCCTGGTGCGGCCCCTCGTCCAGCGGAAGGACGCCGTCGACCCGGAGGCCGCGGCCCTCGCCGCGGCGTGCCTCGGAACCGACGGCAAGTACCTCGAGGCGGCGCGGATCGACCAGATCATGTGTGACGCGAACCCCTCGAACCCCCAGGGATGGAACAGCCTCGGGTTCGACCTCCTCAACGCGGGCGACCTCGAAGGGGCCGCGGCCGCGTACCTGCGCGCCCTGGAGCTGGAGCCCGGACGGGCGAGCGCCCATTACAACCTCGCCCGGATCGCGGCGCGGATGAGGGACAAGCCTAAAGCCATCGAGCACTTCGTCAAGGCCGTGGAGCTCCAGGCCGACTACCTCGACCGGCTCGACGAGGACCCGGACCTACGTCCGCTGAAGGACGACCCGGACCTCCAGGACCGCCTGCCCGGGCAGGCGCCCAACGCGGATCCCTACGCGGAGTACTACGCAACGGAGTCGTGACGGCGCATGGCGCAGATGACCATGGTGCAGGCGATCAACAACGCTCTTCGGGAAGAGATGCGGCGGGACGACCGCGTGGTCGTCCTCGGCGAGGACGTCGGGCGCAACGGCGGCGTCTTCCGCTGCACGGAAGGGCTGATCGACGAGTTCCCCGACCGCGTGTTCGACACGCCCCTCGCAGAGAGCGGGATCATCGGCAGCGCGATCGGCATGGCCCTCTACGGCCTGCGGCCCGTGCCCGAGATCCAGTTCATGGACTTCATCTACCCCGCCTTCGACCAGATCGTCTCCGAGGCGGCGAAGATGCGGTACCGGAGCGGCGGGCAGTACACGGTGCCCATGACGATCCGCACCCCGTACGGCGGCGGGATCCGCGGCGGCCACTACCACTCCCAGTCCAGCGAGGCCTACTTCTGCCACACGCCCGGACTCAAGGTCGTCGTGCCCTCGACGCCCTCGGACGCGAAGGGCCTGCTGACGTCGTCCATCCGCGACCCGGACCCGGTCCTCTTCCTCGAGCCGAAGAAGTTGTACCGCGCGTTCCGCGAGGACGTGCCCGAGGGAGAGCACACCGTGCCGCTCGGGAAGGCCCTCGTGCGCCGCCCGGGAAAGGACGTGTCCCTGTTCGCCTGGGGCTACATGAGCCAGGTCTGCCTCGAGGCCGCGGAGAAGGCGGCGCAGAAAGGCGTGGAGGCGGAGGTCGTCGACCTCCGGACCCTCGTGCCCCTCGACGTGGACGCGGTCCTGGACTCCGTGAAGAAGACGGGGCGGGCCGTGGTCGTGTACGAGGCGCCACGCACCGGCGGCTACGGCGGCGAGATCAGCGCCATCCTGGCGGAGCGGGCGATCGAGTACCTCCGCGGGCCCATCCTCCGCGTGGCGGGCTTCGACACGCCCTTCCCCTACGCCCTCGAGGACATCTACATGCCGAGCCCGGACCGCGTGCTCGCGGCGATCGACAAGGTCATGGCCTTTTAGGCGGTCCGAAGAAGAGGATCAGACGAGGGCCCTCGGCCGGAAGTAATGGTACACCGTGATGAGGTAGCCGAAGAGCACGGCGGCCACCGCCTCGGTCGCGTACCACTCGATGTGGACGACCTCCATCGCCTGGAAGATCCGGACCAGGGTCCACACGAGGACGACCAGGGTCGTCCCGACCGCGAGCCACCACGCCCATCGCCGGAGGTGCATGAGCCCCGAGCCCGCGATGCCGAGGACGACGCCCAGCACGAGGAAGAGGACGCCGCCGGAGAAGAGGGCGACGCCGTTCAGGCCCGACCCGGGGATGAGTCCGAGCGGGCTCGCGAAGATCCCCAGGAGGCCCGCGATCACGAGGACGGCGGAGGCGAGCAGGACGAGGACGCCCAGGATGGCGATGCCTACAGGCCGCTTGTATTCGCTCCATGCGCCGGACACCGTGCAACCTCAGGGAAGGGAGGAGCAGGACGGGATTCCACGGACGGCGCGCCCCTCAACGGGACGGCCCCACCCCGCGGGCCCGAGGCCCGTTCCGGGCGGGTTCCCGGAGGCAGACGACGCCGCGTCGTCCGGCACAAATCACGCCCACCGGTCTGTGCCACTCCTCCACGACCCTACTCCTCCCCGCGAGGGAATACCGCACGGGCTCATAAAGACGTTCGCCCGAGGGGCGGCCCGGGCGGCGACGGCATGCCGCGGCAGCGCGCGATACAAACCGTTATAGCGCGAGGACTTCTAGGCCAGCCACAAACCCCGAGGTCGTCGCGATGGCCCGCGAATTCAAGCTCCCCGACATCGGCGAGGGCGTCCATGAGGGCGAGATCACGAAGTGGTTCGTGAAGGACGGGGACGCCGTCCGGGAGAACGACCCGCTCGTCGAGGTCATGACGGACAAGGTGACGGTCCAGATCCCGTCCCCCGTGACGGGCAAGGTGCTGGAACGCCGCGGCAAGGAGGGCGAGGTCGTCAAGGTGGGCGCCACCATCGTGGTGTTCGGAGAAGCGGGAGAGCCTGCGGCGCCGTCCCATCCGGCTGCCGCGGCTCCCGCACCCGCCCCGCCGGAGGC
>JAJYKG010000001.1 GCA_021788795.1 Thermoplasmata archaeon
ACCATGGTTCCGACCTCTGTGGACCCTCGGACCCAGAGCGGCCTCGATGACCTGCGCGAGCACGATCGCGAGGTCCTCGAATTCCTCTCGCGAGATCCTTCCGCCCAGGTGGCGTTCCAGGGCATCCGCCGGCGGCTCGGGATCCACCCCGAGCAGCTCTCCCGTGCCCTGCACCGGCTCGCGGAGGATGACCTCGTCCAGAAGACCGAGGTCGGGTACCGGGTCACCGCCAAGGCGCTCACGATCCTGAGCCCGAAGGACTGGGCCCCGGAACGCACGGGCGCGACCATCCTCCAGACGTACCTGCCCGCGGACGTGGACGTGCGCGCGTTCGTGACTTCCCTCCGCGGATCCTGGGTGGGACCGCTGCGCTGGTATGGGGTGGTCGAGTCCTCGGAGGAGTTGCGGCTGTCCTGGGCCCTCGAGGACGAATCGGTCCAGCTGGACGTGCGGATCCACGGCGGCCAGCTCATGATCACCGCGAACGTGGAGGACCCGAGGCGCCTCGATGAGGCCACGCGCCTGGGGCACCTGCTCTTCCGCCAGATCTCGGGAGAGGCCTCGCGCGGATACGGCGGCCTCGTGGCATGACCGGTCTTTTGTGACTGGGCCGACCGTCTTCGAATCAACATACCCCACCGCCGCCATGGTCCCTCCGAGGTCAACACATGACCACCACGGTTGGCATACGCAGCAAGGACGGCGTGGTCCTGGCGGCCGACAAGCGCGCGTCGAAGGGGTTCTTTGTCGGATCCAAGGTGGTCCAGAAGCTCTTCGCCCTCGACGACGCGACGGCCGTCGCCATCGCCGGACAGATGTCCGATGCCGAGTACCTCGTGAACCTCGCGAAGGCGGAACGAAGGCTGCTCACCCTGAGGCGCGGCTACCCGCTCAGCGTCCGCGAGAGCGCGAAGCTCATCTCGAACATCGTGTACAACGGAATGAAGAGCTACAGCCCGTTCTACGTCGAACTGGTCGTCGCGGGCGTGGACAAGGAAGGCGCCCACGTCTACACGAGCGACATGAGCGGCGCCGTGACTTCGGAGGACTTCATGTCCTCGGGGAGCGGCTCGCCGATCGCGTACGGCGTGCTCGAACAGGGCTACCGCAAGGACATCGCCCTCGAGGACGCGGGGAAGCTCGCCGAGGCCGCGGTCCGCGCGGCGATGGAGCGGGACCCGGGAAGCGGGAACGGCGTGGATGTCCTCGTCGTCCCGAACGGACGATGGCACGGGGAGGCGAACTGAGATGGCGGCAGAGATGGGGCGCATGCCCTTCTTCTACTCGCCCGAGGGCCGGCTGGTCCAGGTGGACTACGCCCTCCAGGCGGTGTCCCGCGGCTCCACGACGGTCGGGCTGAAGACGAAGGACTTCGCCCTTCTCTCGAGCCAGGTGAAGCCCACGCGACCCCTGCTCGAGCCCGCGGAGAAGGTCTATGTCCTCGACGACCACGTCGGCGCGACCGGAAGCGGCTACATCGGCGACGTGACGACGCTCATCGACGAGCTCCGCGTGGAGGCGCAGAAGCACCGCCTCGTGTACGACACGCCCATCGACGTGGGCACGCTGTCGCGGCACCTCTCCGAGTACCTGCACCAGCTGACGATGTATGCGGTGCGCCCCCTCGGCGCGTCGATCATCTTCGCTGGGGCGGACGAGCTCGGCATCCAGCTCGTCCAGGTGGACCCCAGCGGCACCGCCTTCCGCGGCTCCGGGTTCGCGATCGGCCAGGGGGCCGACGAGGCCCTCGAGGCGATCCATAAGGGCTACCGGCCCGACCTGAGCCTCGAGGAGGCCCTCTCGCTGACGACGAAGTCCATCGAGGACCTCAACGGCGGCAAGAGCGTCATCGAGCACGGTGTCGTGCAGGCGGGCACGAGGCGCTTCGAGCACCTCCCGTCCGCGAAGGCCGAGTGAACCACTCGGCCCCCTTCCTTTCCGTCATACCTCCACTCAGAGGTACGCGCGAATCCGCGGCGGCGGAGCGGCCCCGCGCGCGTGAACAAGCGTTAAGTGCCCGGCGGTCCATCGCGAGCCCGCATCGCCATGCGCATCGTGTCCTTCCTGCCTGCGGCCACGGAGATTTGCTACGCCTTGGGTCTGGGCGGGGAGCTCGTGGGCGTCTCGCCCGAGTGCGACTACCCGTCCGCGGTGAAGGAGGTGCCGGTCGTGAGCCGCGCCCTCGTGGACTCCGACGGCAAGACGAGCGCGGAGACCAGCCAGGGCGTCGGCGAGGCGCTCGCGGAGGGCGGCGCCCTCTACGAAGTCGACCGCGAGAAGCTCGAAGAGGCGGCGCCGGACGTGATCCTGACGCAGGGCCTCTGCGAGGTCTGCGCGCCGTCCGTGGCGGACGTGCGCGCGATCGCGACCCGCCTGACGAAGAAGCCGCGCGTCGTCTCGCTGGACCCCCACACCCTCAAGGACGTGCTCGAGAACATCGAGGCCGTCGGCAAGGCGTGCGGGTCTCCCGTGGCGGCGCGGAGCGTCGTGGAGGATCTGCGGGAGCGGATCGAACGGGTGGCGTTCCTGACGGCCCGCGTCCACGAGCGGCCGAAGACCGCGTGCATCGAGTGGCTGGAGCCGCTGTTCATGGCGGGCCACTGGGTCCCCGAGCTCGTGGAGTTCGCGGGCGGCATCGACGCGGTAGCGAAGCGGGGGGAGCGGTCGCGGCGGATCGAGCCGAAGGACCTCGTCCTCGCCGCCCCCGAGGTCGCCGTGCTCATGCCGTGCGGGTTCCACCTGGAGCGGACTCGGGCCGAGGCGCCGGCCCTGACGACGAAGCCGTGGTGGAAGGACCTCCCCGCGGCCCGCGCGAACCGTGTGTGGCTCGCGGACGGCTCCGCATACTTCAGTCGGCCCGGGCCGCGGATCGTGGACGGCCTCGAGATCCTCGCCCACATCCTGCACCCCGAGATCTTCTCCCGCGCGCCCGCCTCCAAGGACGCGGTCCCCTGGATGGGCTGACATGCCCGAGCTGTACACGCGGACGGGGGATGCCGGGACCACCGGGCTCCTGGGGCCGGAGCGCATCTCCAAGGACGACCCGCGGGTCGAGGCCATGGGCGCCGTCGACGAGCTCAACGCAGTCCTGGGCGTGACGCTCGCGGCGCAGAAGGACCGCGCCATCCGGGAGACCCTTTTGAGGGTCCAGGACGACCTGTTCACCGTCGGCGCAGAGCTCGCCATGGCCCGGAAGGCGGAGACCAAGGTTCCGGTGGTCACTGCGGCATACGTCTCCCGACTCGAGTCCGCCATGGAAGGACTCGACGTCGGACCGGTGAAGGAGTTCCTCCTGCCTCGCGGGTCCGAGGCCCTCGCCCGGCTGCACTGGGCCCGGACCGTCGCGCGTCGCGCGGAGCGCCGTGTCGTCGCCCTGGCCCACAAGGAACCGCTGAACCCGGAGCTCCTGCGGTACATGAACCGCCTCTCCTCCCTCCTGTACCAGATGGCCCTGTGGGTGCAGACGAAGGAGAAGCGGAAGCGGGAGCACCCCACCTACCGCAGCTGACGCGGCGCCCGACGCCCGATTCTGAACGGCAAAACTATTTTAGGATTAACTAATTGGAAGGGGCCCGATGGTCGAGTACAAGTGGGTGGCCCTCTCGAACACCACGCTGGGGGTCCTCATGGCCTCCATCGACAGCACGATCGTCCTCATCTCGCTGCCGGCCATCTTCCGCGGAATCAACATCGACCCCCTCACCTCCTTCCAGTACCTGATCTGGCTCCTCTTCGGGTACTTCATCGTGACGGCCACCCTGCTCGTGACCTTCGGCCGCATCTCGGACATGTACGGCCGCGTGCGGCTGTACAACCTGGGGTTCGCGATCTTCACCGCGGGCTCCATCCTCCTGTCCATCACCCCGAACACGGGCGACCTGGGCGCCATCGAGCTCATCGGCTTCCGCCTCATCCAGGCGGTCGGCGCGGGCTTCCTCTGGAGCAACAGCGAGGCGATCATCACGGACGCCTTCCCGCCGAACGAGCGGGGGAAGGCCCTCGGCATCAACCAGATCGCGTTCCTCCTGGGCTCGTTCATCGGCCTCGTCCTCGGCGGCGTCCTCGCGGTCATCGACTGGCGCCTCGTCTTCCTGGTCAGCGTCCCCGTCGGGATCGCCGGCACGATCTGGTCCTACGCGAAGCTCCGCGAGCTCGGGACCATCCGGCCGGACCGCAAGCTCGACGTGTGGGGCAACGTGACCTTCGCCCTCGGGCTCACGACCCTGCTCATCGCCGTCACCTATGGCCTCCTGCCCTACGGCGCGGACCCCATGGGCTGGAGCGACCCGTGGGTCATCGGAGGCCTGGTCGCCGGGGCCGCGCTCATGGTCGGTTTCATCTTCATCGAGCTCCACGTCCCGGACCCGATGTTCCGGCTGGAGTTCTTCCGGAACCGGTCCTTCGCGACCGCGATCTCCGCGACCTTCCTGGGCTCGGTCGCCCGCGGGGGGGTCCTCCTCATGCTCACGATCCTCCTCCAGGGGATCTGGCTCCCCCTCCACGGATACAGCTACGACTCCACGCCCTTCTGGGCGGGCATCTTCATGCTGCCCGTGTCGCTCGGCCTCATCACGGCGGGACCCATCAGCGGCTGGGTCTCCGACCGCCACGGGGCGAGGACCTTGGCCACGACGGGCATGGCCCTCGCCTCGGCCACGTTCCTCGCGCTCACGACGCTGCCGTACAACTTCGACTACCTGACCTTCGGCGTCCTCATCTTCCTCAACGGGCTCGGCATGGGCATGTTCGCCGCGCCGAACATGGCCTCCATCATGAACGCCGTGCCGCCGGAGCACCGCGGCGCGACCGCGGGCATGACGAGGACGCTGCAGAACACCGGTCAGCTCGCGAGCTTCAGCATGTTCTTCACCGTGGTCACCGTGGCGTTCTCGGGGAGCCTTCCCGCCGCGCTCTCGTCCGCGGTCACCTCCGCGGGTGCGCCCCAGCTCGCGCCGGTCCTGAGCCAGATCCCCCCGACGGGCGCGATGTTCGCGGCCTTCCTGGGCTACAACCCCATGGGCACGATCCTGTCGCAGCTGCCGCCCAGCCTGCTGAACTCCATCCCGTCCTCGACGATCGCGACGCTCACGGGCCTCACGTGGTTCCCGAACGCCATCGCCCCGGCCTTCATGTCCTCCCTCGCCGAGGCGTTCTACGTGAGCGCGGGCCTGACCGCCGTCGCCGCGGTCGCCTCGGCGCTCCGGGGCAAGCGGTTCGTGTACGAGGAGGACGTCCTGGGAGCACACCGGATCGCCGCAGCCGCGAACGGCGGGGGCGGCGGCGGGCCTCCGGCCGGCGACGACCCCCCAGCTCGGGAGAGCGGTCCTGCGGATCCGGATCCCCCGTCGCCCCCGGGGGGATGAGACCGTGGTCGAGGACGCGCCGGACCCGATCGACGTCTGGAAGACCTTCTCCAACGTCTCGAAGACCTGGTTCCGGCTGGCCGAGGCCGACCTGCGCCCCCTCGGCCTCTCCCTGCTCGAGGTCCGCGCCCTGCGGCTGCTCTCCCGGGAGGGCCCCCAGCCCATGGTCCGGTTGTCCGAAGAACTGCTCGTCAGCCAGCCCGCGATCACGGGGATCGTGGACCGGCTGCAGCGCCAGGGCCTCGCGGAGCGCGCCCGGGATCGGGCGGACCGACGTGTGGTCCACGTCCGCATCACCGCGGCCGGGCGGCGGACGCTGACCCGGGCCATCGCCATCCACCGCTCCTTCGTCCGCGAGTCCCTCGACCACCTCCCGCCCCGGGAGGCGGAACGGCTCTCCGGCATCCTGACCCGCCTCGGGGACGCCCTCGCGGCCTATGAGGGACAGCGGGAAGCCGCCAGGGCCCAGGCGCGGTCTCACGCGGTAAGGGTGCGGCGGTAGAACCGCAGGACGCGGTCCCACGCGTCCGCCGCGGCCTCCTTGCGGAACGTCGTCGGGTTCGTGTCGTTGAAGAAGGCGTGGGGGGCTCCCGGATAGATGCGCATCTCGAAATCCCTCTTGTGCTCCGCCATGGCCCTGACGAGCGCGTCGAGGCCGGCGTTGATCCGCGTGTCCTCGCCCCCATAGAGCCCGAGGACGGCCCCCTGGACATGGGCCAGCTTCTCGATGGGCGTCGGGTTCTCGCCGTAGAAGATCACGCAAGCGGCGACGTCGGCGGCGCAGGCGAGGTTGATGGACATCCCGCCGCCGAAGCAGAAGCCCACGCAGCCGATGCGGTCCTTCCGCACGAACGGCTGGGACTGCAGGTAGCGGACCGCACCCACGAGGTCCTGGGTGAGCCGGTCCTTCGGGAGGCCGCCCAGGAGCATCTGCACGGTGCGGCCCACCTCCGTGCGGTCCGGCTCGGGCAGCTGCTCGATGGCCTGCCTCGCCAGCTCCGGGTCGCGGCGGGGCAGGCGGTACATGACCTGCATCGCCTTGCGGATCCTCTCCTG
Source organism: Thermoplasmata archaeon (assembly GCA_021788795.1). Classification (GTDB taxonomy): domain Archaea; phylum Thermoplasmatota; class Thermoplasmata; order RBG-16-68-12; family RBG-16-68-12; genus RBG-16-68-12. Next base: position 6,420 of record JAJYKG010000001.1, read on the forward strand.
CGTCAGGATCTGGGCCAGCTCCGGGCTCCCGAAGAGGTGCGGGGCGAAGGCCACGAAGCCCTCCCGCGCGAACCGGTTCGCGATGTCCTTCGTGTGGTCGACGAGCCCGAAGATCTCATGGATCACGACCACGCCGGGACGCGGACCCTCGGCCTGGGGCCGGGCCAGGTACGCGGGCATCCGGCCACTCTCCCCGGTGAACTCGACCATCTCGGAGGATGCGATCTCGACGGCCATGCTTACCCTCGGACGGGCCGAGACGGGACCGCCGCTTAAACCTTCACTGCGGCACCGATCCGGCCCCGCCTGCTACGCCGAGACTCTCGTGTCCAGGAACCGCTGGAGATGCGCGACGGCCTGTTCGTTGCCCGTCGCCATGGGCGGGAGCCGCCCCAGGGCGAGCTTCTCCGGGATCAACTCTTTGAGCCGCTGGACGTCTTCGAAGCGATAGCCCAGCTCCGCCGCGTTGCGCTCGGCTTCCGCATGGCCCTTCGGCGGGATGGCGATCACCGGTGTGCCGTAGGCGCGCGCCTCGCCCACGGTCCCCTTCCCCGCGGTCGTGAGGACGAGGTCCGCCGCGAGCACGAAGTCCTGGAGGTTCGGGAGGAAGCCGTACGTGTACACCCCGGGCGCGGGGTCGACCTTCAGCTTCGGGCCGCTGACGACGACCATGGAGGCGTCGGGCAGGTCGAGTTCCCGGAACGCCTGGATCGCCGCGCTCAGGAGGAACTCCCCCGCCGCCGTGCCTCCCGCGGTCACGAGGATCGTCCGCTTCCGGAAGAAGAGATCCTCCCGCAACTTCTCCCGCGAGGCGCTCGGCGCCCGCACGATGGGGCCGACCCGCTTCACGTTCGGCCAGTCCGGGCCGGAGTCCGTCACGAGGATGAGATCGACCCGCCGGGCGAGCCGCGAGAACCCGAAGTTGCCGAGTCCCTCGGCGGCCCGCGACAGCGGATCAAGCGCGAAGTCGCGTGCGAACTCGTTCAGGACGAGTGCCGTCGGCACGTGATGGCGGACCGCCTCGCGGACGGAGGCGAGCTCGCTGTCCGAGAGGAGGAAGCGGTAATACTCCCAGTCGCCCTCTTTGCGCATGAACCTCCCTGCGGTCCGCAGGTAGCGCGCGTACCCGCGGTACCAACGCCAGACCGGCCCGAGGACCCCATCCTGGGCGGGGAAATCCGGCGCGGGCGGCATGGTCAGGGCGTCGAAGCCGCTCGAGACCACGAGGTCGAGCGCAGGCGACCCCGCGAGGAACAGGAAGTAGAGGCGCGGGTCCCGTTCCAGGAGCCCGCGGGCGAGGGCCACCGATCGCGTGGCGTGGCCGAGGCCCTGGGAATGCACCGCGAAGTAGCCGTTCCGCTCCTCCATGGCGGGGTGCCGATGGGTGCGGGCTACTAAGACCTTGGCGCTAGGGCTTCGAGGCCGCTTTCGCAGGCGTGGGCATAGGAGGCACCTCGCCCGCGGTGGTCACCTGGTCGAACTCCTTGTCCTCCCACATGTCGTAGGCGATGGCCACCGCGGCCGCCTGCGTGATAATCGCGAAGGCGTTCACCACGTGGACGAACAGGAGGACGTAGAAGAGGGAGAGGTTGACGACAGGTATCTCCCACGTCAGGTAGCCCTTGAACAGGAGGATGACGCCGAGGACCGCCATGAGGATGGACAGCTGGAACGTGGACTGGGCGGTGCGCTTCACGCGGCCCGCAATCGTCGTGTTCCGGACGCCGTTGTAGTTGTTCAGGGCCAGGAGGATCATCGCGAACCCCAGGGCCGAATGGATATAGATGAGGGGGTCGGCCACGCCGCCGAAGGCGGCCACGTGGGTGCTCATCACGATGAGGAACTCCAGGAACGCGATCCAGATCATCGCGAACAGTCCCTGCCACAGCTTCATTCCACCAACCTCGGCTGAGGAAGAAGCGCCGCGGGAGTAAGCATTCGGTCTTTACTCTAAGGAACGATGTGAATTTCGGACTCCGAAGATGCACCGCCCATTGCGCCGGGGAGGGGAGCCCGACGTCCACTTTCGCCAGCCCCCGCGCTGGCCTTTTAACATCGGGCGGCGTTGCTCCGCCCGTGGAACTGCCCGCTCTGGCCAAATTCCCCTTCCTTCGCGAGGCGGCCGCCCACATCCGCGCGGAGGGAATCACCCTGGAGGAGCTCCTCTCGGAAAGTGCGTACGCGCGGGCGCGGGCCCTGGGAAAATCCCGCGTCGTCGAGGCCCTAGAGAAGGGGCCGCCGACGGAGCGCGTGGCCATCGACACCGCCGATCAGCTCGCCCAGCTCCTCGCCTACCCGGTCGCCCGCATCCTCGTCTCCGCGAACGCGGACCACTACCTCATCCGGCGGTTCTCCCTCCACGAGGCGATGGCCGCGGAGCTTCGCCTCGAGGCGGAGCCGGACGATTTCATCGTCCACCTGGCCGCCGAGCTGGGCCTCGACCTGCGGCGGGAGGACGGCGCCTTCCGCCTGCACTTGGCGGACTTCCTCTTGTACACGAACACGCTCCGCGAGCCACCCTGGAAGCTCATCAACCAGCGGCTCGACGCCGGATACGTCCATCTCCGGAGGGAGAAGGCCCTTCGAGTCTTGCGCAACGCAATCGAGCGGCACATCGAGGAGGGCCTGCCGATCCCCGTGAACGACACGATCGAGAGCGCCTTCCGGGCGGACCTCGCGGACATCCGCGAGCGTCTGGAGAAGAAGAAGGCGACCTTCAAGGCGGACGACATCGGAAAGATCAGCATCACCCGCTTCCCGCCGTGCATGTACAACCTCCTGGCCCAGATCCAGAACCATGAGAACGTGCCCCACATGGGCCGGTTCGCCATCGTCTCCTTCCTCCACACGATCGGCCTGTCGAACGACGAGATCTTCCGCGTCTTCGGCGACGTCCCCGACTTCGCCGCGGACGTCACGAAGTACCAGATCGACCACATCACCGGGACGACATCGCCCACGGAGTACACCCCGCCGGAGTGCTCGACGATGAAGTCGTACGGCCTGTGCCCCGGGCCGGACCGCCTGTGCCTTCGGATCCGGCACCCCCTCAGCTACTACCGCATCAAGGGGAAGGAGAGGCGGCCCCCGGGCGAGAGCGCGGCCACGGCAGTGTAACCGTTATCAGAATGACCAGGAAACGCTCTTATATCCGAAAACCCGCACGCCGCATCGCCTCCCGGGCGCGACCCGAGGCGGCAGGCGAGATGAACGATATGAAGACCGGGCTTGCGTGGTTGATCGGCTTTGTGGTGGCGCTCTTGGTGGCCCTGATGGTGTTCGTCGTGAACACCCCCTTGGGTGCCAACCTGTCGCTCGTGGGCGGGTTGATCGGGGATTCCTCGTGGGGTTCCTCGTCCGAGACGTGAAGAAGGGCATCGTGCACGGCTTCGTCAGCACCTTCGTCGGCGGGCTTGTGGGCATGCTCCTCGGCCTCTTCGTGATCGTGGCCATCGTGACCTCCGCGATCCCCGTGTTCGGGGGCGTGGTCGGTGGCCTCCTGCAGATCTTCGCCATCATCGCGGCCATCGGCTATGGAATCGCGGTGGGCATCGTCGGGCTCGTCGGCGGGGCCCTCGGCGGGGTCGTCGGGGAACACATGGGGCCCGCGCCCGTTGCCCAGCAACCCGCGACGCCGCCCCCTATGGTGCCGCCCCCGATGTGAGGCGGGAGAACCACCTTCTACGGCGGGGCGTCGAAGCCCCGCCATATTCCAACGGCCCGCTGGACCGCGGTCGCGTTCGCGAGGATCGCGAAGAGGACCAGGATCCACCCGAGCGGGCCGAAGGCCGCCGCGCCGATTCCCCAGGCCGCATTGCCGTTCGGCGCGAGGAGGAGCTGCACGAGGCCGCCGAGGCCCAGCAGGACCAGGCGGTCCGCGCGCCCCAGGAGGCCCGCGTACCGGCGGCCCTGACCGACCGCCTGGGCTTGGGTCCCCATGTAGGACGTCAGGAGCACGCCGATGATCGCGAGCGTGCCGACCCAGAGCGGGCAGTACGCCGCGTTGAACGCGATGCCGGCCAGGAGGAACACGTCCGCGTAGCGGTCGAACACGTGGTCGATGAAGTCGCCCCGCGCGGAGGCCTTGCCGAACATCTTCGCGACCTTGCCGTCGAGGGCGTCCAGGTACGAGCTCAGGAGGAGGAGCACGAGGGCGGCGAGGAGGAGCCAGGCTCCCCCCAGGTAGAAGGACGCCCCCGCGACGGCGGCGACCAGGAGGGCCATCCACGAGATCGCGTTCGGGTTGACGCGGCCCAGGCGGGAGGCGACGGGCACGAGAAGGCCGTCCGCGGCGGGCCGGAGGCGGTCTAGTACCACGAGAGCACCTCGTCGCTCCAGTCCACGGAGCCGGGCTCGTGCCCCTGGGTCTTCCCGCGGAGGATCCCGAGGATCGCGTCCGCGGTCTCCTCGGGCGTCCCCCGCGTCGTGTCCACCTCGTACACGAGGGGGAGGCGCTCCACCGCCTGCTGGGTGATCACGTCGATCGCCTCGGCCTCCACGTTCTCCCGCACCTTCTCCGGCGGCCACCCGCGCGCCTCGAGCCTCGCCCGGAGGACCGCGGGAGAGCAGCGCAGCACCACGGCCATGTCGACGCCCATCTCATGGGCGTAGTGCGATCGGAGGAAGGCGATCTTCGCGGGCACGCGCAGGCTCTCCCGCAAGGCGTCCACGTCGACCTCGTCGCTCCCGCGCGCTTCGTCCCGGCCCACGACGAAGCCCCCCTGGCGGGCGACCTCATCCAGGTCGAGGACGACGTAGCCACGGCGGGACAGGACGTCGCAGGCGGTCGTCTTCCCCGTCCCCGGGGTCCCCGTGACCGCGACGAGCATCGGAGGGCACGATGGGCGGGGCCGTTAAATCACTTGCGGCTCGTCGCCCCGAACGGGAGGTCCTTCCAGACGCGGCGGAAGTACCAGCCGCGGACCCCCATGCCCACAAGGATGCCGACCAGATTCATGACGAACGCCAGGACGAAGAAGATGAGGCCGTAGTGGGCGACGAAGAACGGGATGTCGCCTGGCTGGGCCAGGTAGAGGCCGGAGAAGAGGATGGGCGAGAGGGCGATGAGGGACGCGAACACGGCGCCGAGCGGGAGGGAGACGATGAGAGCGATGCCCCCGAGGGTGAGGTCGTCCGTCGCGAAGCCTACCGCGGCCGCGACGAGGCCCAGGACGGCGAGGGCGAGGGCGAACGACGCGCTCCCCAGGGCGGGGAAGCTCACGGTCGGGAAGACGCCCTCGAAGACCACGTAGCCTACGGAGAGCCCGAGGACCACGGACAACGCGGCTCCGTGCGCGATCAGGCGCCCCAGGACGGAGAGGTCACGCGGCGAGGTCGTCCCCCCAGGTGAAGACGATCCGGTTGACGTTGAGCAGGTAGTCGGCCGTGTTCGGCGAGGAGGCGGCGGGGATGCCCAGGATGTCGAGACTCACGAGCACCCAGGCGTTCCAGACGATGCTCGACGGGCTTCCGCCCGTGCTCACGACGTAGTCCGTGATGTTCTGGACCACGCGGAAGTTCGTGGCGTCGGAGGACGCGTTCAGCCGGAGGGGGAAAACCAGGGTCGCGTGGCCGTCCGCCGGCACGCGGGACGGCGCGACCTGCACGGACTCGATGTAGACGAGGGTGAACAGCTGCGTGCGGCTGCCGTTCGTCACGGCCACCTCCTGCCGCGCAGGGGCTACGGGCACGTGGGCCTCCGCCGGGACGTCCTCGATCCAGACCTTGTACGCGACCGTGTCGAAGGCGAGATCCCGCGGGCTCGGGTTGCCCACTGTGAAGAGGAAGGTGAAGTTCACGGTCCCGTTGTCCAGGAGGGCGCCCGCGGGCGTCGTCCCCTCGTAGTGGACGACCTGGGCGACGTCCAGCGTGGAGAGGCGCGCGTCCGCGACGGAGAGGTACGTCCCCGCGGAGGCGAGGGCGAGGAGTCCGACGACGACGCCGGCGCCGAGGAGGACGTACCACGGCAGCTGTTCCGCACGGGAGGGCCGGCGGCCTTCGCTCATAGGTCAGTCGAGGGGAGCTCCGGGGTCGGCGGCGCGACAGGCTCCGGCGCCATCGGAGGTGCCTCCAATCGTCCCTCGAAGATGTCCTCCGCGAAGTGGCACTCCACCGAGTGTCCGGGCACCACCTCGACCACCGGCGGCCGGACGAGCTTGCAGATCTCCTGGGCGTAGACGCAGCGCGTCCGGAAGCGGCAGCCGCTCGGCAGGTCAATGGGGCTCGGCAGCTCCCCCTGGATCGGGACGGCGGTGTACACGTGCTCCGGGTCCGGGATGGGCACCGCGGTCAGGAGCGCCCGCGTGTACGGGTGCGTGGGATGCGCGATCACCTCCTCGGTGGGCGCGCTCTCGACGATCCGCCCGAGGTACATCACGTTGATCCGGTCAGACATGTACCGCGCCACGGCGATGTCGTGGGTGATGAACACGTAGGGCATCCGGTGCCGCGCGCGGAGATCGAGCATGAGGTTCATCACGCCCGCGCGGATCGAGACGTCGAGCATGGAGACGGGTTCGTCCGCGATGATGACCTTGGGGTTGAGGACGATGGCGCGGGCGATCGCCACGCGCTGCCGCTGCCCACCGGACATCTCGTGGGGGAACCGGTCGAGGAAGTCCTGCCCGGGCCGGAGCCCCGCCTCCTCGAGGGCACGGATGACGAGCTCCTCGCGCTCCTCCCGCGACTCGCCGATGCCGTGGATGAGGAGCGGCTCGGAGATCGCGCGCAGGACGCTGTAGCGTGGGTTGAGGGACTCGTACGGGTCCTGGAAGATCATCTGGAGGTCGCGGCGGAAGCGGAAGAGATCCCGCGGATCCAGGACGGCGATGTCGACGCCCTGGAAGAGGATCCGCCCCTCCGTGGGAGTCTCGAGCCGCGCGATCAGCCGCCCCGTGGTGGTCTTCCCGCACCCCGACTCCCCGACGAGCCCGAGGATCTCGCCCTGCCGGAGGTCGAAGCCGATCCCGTCGACCGCGCGGACGGAGACGGGCTCTCCGCGGAGGGACTTCAGGAAGCCCTGCTTGAGCTGGTAGTACTTCTTGAGGTGCTGGACGCTGACGACGACCCCGTCCTCCGCGACGGGAGGGGCCTCGACGACCTCCGGGACCGCGGAACCGGCGCTCATGTGTGGCCCAGCCCCCCCTGCTCGTAGAAGTCCTTCGAGAAGTGGCACAGGGCGCGGTGGCCTCCCTCCGGGGTGTAGAAGTAAGCGGGCTCCTGCACGAGGCAGACGTCCTGCACGTACTTGCAGCGCGGGTTGAAGCGGCAGCCCTTGGGCGGGGTCACGAGGCTCGGCGGGCTCCCGGGGATGGCTTCCAGGCGGCGCTTCTCGCCCTTGACGCTCGGGAAGGCGCCCAGGAGGCCCTGGGTGTAGGGATGGAGCGTCCGGCTGAAGATGTTCTTCGAGGCGCTCTCCTCGACCAGCTGGCCGGCATACATGACGCAGATGCGGTCCGCGACCTTCGCCACCGTGGACACGTCATGGGAGATGATCAGGAGGGTCATCTTCAGCTGCTTCTGGATGCGGAGGACCTCGTCCATGATCCGGGAGGCGGTGATGACGTCCAGGGCCGTGGTGGGCTCGTCCATGATCACGAGCTTCGGGTTCAGGGCCAGCGCCATGGCGATCATCGCACGCTGCTTCATGCCCCCGCTGTACTCGTGCGGGTAGTTGTCGATCCGGTCCGGCGGGATGCCCACGAGCCGGTACAGCTCCTCGACGCGGGTCCGCGCCTGCCCGTCGTCCACGTCCTCGTGGGTCTGGATGGCCTCGATGATCTGGTCGCCGACGGTGTAGACCGGGTTGAGGGCGTTCATCGCGCCTTGGAAGACCATGGCGATCTGCTTCCAACGGATCGCGTTGAGCTTCGGGTGGTATTCCCGCAGCCGGCCGTCGGGCAGGCGGGTGATGTCGACGAGGTCGCCCTCCTGGGTGGCCGCGGAGAGACGGCGCCGCGCTTCGATCAGGGGCCGGCGGACGCTCGGGTCGTTCGCCTGCCAACGCTCCGTGAGGGTGTCCACCTGCTTCTGGAGCGTCTTGATCTCCGCGTCCAGATGCGTCCGGTACGTCTCCGAGAGCGGGTTCTCCAGGCGCCCGATCTCCTCCTCGAGCTCCTGGCGGTCCTGGGAGGAGCCGTCCTCCTTCGGCGTCTGCGCCAGCTTCGCCCTCAGGTCCTCCAGATCCCGCTGGAAGCGGGACTCCGCGAGACCCCAGTACTCCGGACGATAGGGGTTCGAGCCCCCCTCGCCGTGGAACAGGACTTGGCCCCCGAGGACGTACGCGTTGGACGGGAGGAGCTGCGTGATCGCGTAGGCCAGGGTCGTCTTGCCGCATCCGGACTCCCCGACGAGCCCGACCGTCTCCCCCTCGTCGATGTCCAGGTCGACGCCGTCCACGGCCTTGACCCACCCGGCCTGGACCTTGAAGTAGACCCGGAGCTTGCGCACGGAGACGAGCGACATGGTCAGCGCCTCCGCAGGCGGGGGTTGATGATCTCATCGAAGCCGCGGCCGATGAGGTAGAAGCCCAGGGAGAGGAACGTGATCCCGAGCCCGGGCGGCAGCAGCCACCACCAGGCGTGCAGCGCGCCGCTGAACGTCAGCAGGTTGGAGAGCATCCCGCCCCACGAGGTGACGGTGGGGTCCCCGAACCCGAGGAAGCTCAGGGCCGCCTCCGTGATGATCGCGCCGCCGACATTCAGGCTCATGTAGAGGAAGCTGAACGGGAGCACGTTGGGCGCGATGTGGAGGAACACGAGCCGCAGGTCCGAGGCGCCGGAGACGCGCGCCGCGTCCACGAACGGGCGCTCCTTGAGGCTGAGTACTTGGGACCGGATGACCCGGGCGATCCCCGGCCACCCGAGGATCGCGATGACCAGGATGATGATCCAGATGCTCGGGCTCACGATCGAGATGAGGACGAGCACGATGGGCAGGAACGGGAGGACGAGGAAGACGTCCGTCGTCCGCATGAGGAGGGTGTCCAGGGTCTTGCCGTAATACCCGGAGATCACGCCGACGAGCGTCCCGATCCCGACGCTGAAGAACGCCGCCAGCAGGCCGACGAGGAACGCGATCTGCGTGCCGTAGATCCACTCGGTCAGAATGTCGCCGCCGAAGAAGTCCGTGCCCCACAGGTACGTGTTCCCGGACGGGTAGGAGCCGGGCGGGAGCGGGGTGCGCACGGATCCTTGGAGCTGGAACGCGACCGTCTGCGCGGTCACGGGGTCCGTCCAGACGCCCCAGAGCTCCTGCGTCGAAAGGCTGCCGTAGAGCGTGCCGTGGAAGGAGCCGCCGTACTCAATGCTCTGCACGCCGGTCGGCGGGAAGACCGGGAACTCGTCGGGCGTCACCGCCGACGAACCGGAGTAGACCGTCATGAGGGAGAAGATCCTGTGGTCGCTTCCCAGGAAGAAGACCCGGTTCTGCTCGAAGGAGTAGAAGTAGCTCAGGACGCGGCCGGGGATGTGGACCTGGAACTGGGGGACGAGCTGGTAGCTGATCCCCGACGCGGTGGTCGCATTCACCTGGGTCGCGCCGACGAAGTACGTGTCGTTGGACGTGGCGTTGTACCAGGCGCTGAAGTAGTCGCTCCCGGTCCGGCTGAAGGTGTGGCCGAGGGGCTGCCATCCTGTCCCGGGGAGGGTGTACATCGTCCCCAGGGTCAGCGTGTTGAGGTCAAGGTAGGCCATCCCGCTGGCGGTGGCGGAGCGCAGGGGCAGGTACAGGCGCAGGGGGTACTGGGCCTGGGTGTACCCGATGTTCCCGACCACGGTCGCCGGAGCGCCGTCGAGGGTGAGCGGGACGAACGCCCGGACGGTCCCGGTGACGTCCGCGACCTCGAGCGTCCCGTTCGCCAGGGGCAGGAAGATGCCTTGGCCCGGGCCCGAGCGGTAGGCGTCCGCCGACGTGACGCCGGACGGGTTGTAGTAGACGAACGGAGGGGCGGAGAGCGTCACGTTAAGGGAGAACACCCGGGACCCCGTGTCGATCGAGGAGGCCCACGCGTTGCCGTACTGGACCTCGTAGACGACGGTCTCGGTGCCGTTGGAGGCATAGAAGTACTGGTACGGGCCGACCGGCGTGCAGATGATGCCGAAGCACGAAGACCGCTGGGCGGGGGCGATGAGCAGGTCCCCGGCGGCCAGCGGATCCTCCCCGGTCCACGTCGGCGTGAAGTTCATCCGATCCCGGAAGAAGGCGTTCGCGCTGAACGGGTCCGCCGCGACGAAATCCTGCCCCGAGAAGAACGCGATGCCCCCGTTGAGCAGCGACGGCCCGAGGCTGCCGTTGAGGAGGGTCGAGGGGACGACATAGTAGAGGGACACCATGGGAAGGCCGGGGGGCGGGGCCAGTTTGAAATACTGGGTGATGTCGATCGTGCGGGTGTAGTTGGACGACAGGAACGGGCTCTCGTTGAACCCCACGGCGTACTCGAGCGGGTTCATGTAGATAATGCCGGCGGTGCGGTTGTAGTTCAGCTCCCACATCGCGCCCGCGGCGTTGCTGAGCGGCGTCGTGGGCCCGAGCACGGGCTCCGCGTAGGTGAGGTTCGCGGGCAGATCCAGCGTGTACGCCTTGTTCTGGAACCGGTCCACGTCCGGCGCGAGGTACAAGCGCGGATAGGGAGCAATGACCGGGGCCAGGATGGCGATGAGGGCGAACAAGACCACGATGACGAAGCCGATCATGCCGAGGCGGCTCTGCCGGAGCGTGGACCACGACTTCCTCGCGAGCTGCCCCACGCGCTGAAGCACGAGCTGGCCGGTGGAGGGCGCCGGGCGGCCCGCGGAATCAGATGCGGACACGTGGATCGAGCACTCCGTACAGGATGTCCGCAACGATGTTGCCCGCGATGACCAAGAGCGAGATCATGAACAGGATGGCCCCCGCGAGGAACCGATCCTGGGTCTCGATCGAGGTCAGAAGATAGTAGCCCATGCCGAAGTAGGAGAAGATTTGTTCCAGGATGATGGCCCCCCCGACGACGAAGCCCAGGGCGATGACGATGCTCGTGACGACCGGAAGGTAGGCGTTCCGGGCCGCGTGCCGCTTCCGGACGATGCGCTCCGAGAGGCCCTTAGCCTTGGCCGTCAGGATGAAGTCCTCGCCCATGACCTCGAGCATGGACGTTTGCATGAGGAGAATCGTCCCGGCGGAACTGATCAGGACGAGCGTGAGCATCGGGAGCACCGCGTGGGACGCGACATCCACGAACTGGAACCACAGGGACGAGGGGTCGGTCCCGGCCCAGGGATAATGCTTCAGGACGAAGGACGCGTCCTGGAAGTGCCCCAGGTCGAAGATCGGGATGGTGAAGGCGAAGATGTAGAGCAGGATGAGGCCGATCCAGAACGACGGCATGTTGAAGAAGAACAGGCTGGTCATGATGACGCCGCCCTCGACGGCGCTCCCGCGCTTCCAGGCGATGTACCGGCCGACGAGAATCCCCAACATGTACTCGATGACCACCGCCCCGCCGAACAACAGGAGCGTACGGGGTAGCGCCTGCTGGATGATCGAGATGACCGGGACGCCGGTGATCGACTCACCGAACTGGAACGTGAACATGTTCACGATGTACTTGTACATCTGGATCCAGAACGGGTCGTTGAGCCCGTACTCACTCGCGACGTAGGCGATGGTCTGCTTGGGAATCGTGGGGTTGCCGCGCAGCCCGTCCAAGGGGCTGCCGGGCTGGGCCTTCCACAGGAGGAAGATGATGATCGTGACGATGAAGAGAGTAAGGAGGCCCTGAATGAGCCGACGCACGATGTAACGGCCTAGCGAGGCCACGGTTCACCCCCTCGGATTCGCTCCAGGAATCTCCGGAGCCTATAATATGTTTGCTCAACCTCAAGCCCATTGGAACAAAAGTTGGAAAGTGGACCGGGGTTCTTCGCCCCGGTCCGTTCGCTCCTAGAGCTTCTCGTCCGGCCCAAGTTCCTCCTCGGCGGGGGACTTGGTCTCCGCAGGCTGCTCCGTCTCCTCGGGCATCGCCATCGTCGGCTTCTTCCGCCGGCGCGACAGCATGAGCCCGACGAGCGCGCCCACGACCAGGCCCACGATCAGCAGTCCGCCGGCGAGGGCGTAGGCCACGAGAGAGCCGATCGTGCTCTCGGCGGAGCCCACCGTGACCGACGTCGACTGGCTCCCGATCGCCACGGTGTACGTGCCGGCCGACGCGAAGGCGTACGACAGGGTCACGTTCGCCGTCCCGAGGGAACCGACCGACACGGACTGCGCGGCGACGGGTTGGCCGTTCACCATGAGGACGACCGTGGAGGTGCCGGCGACAGGCAGAACGTTCGTCACCGTGAGTGCGAACGTCGAGACCTGCCCAGCCGCGGCCACGTTCGTCGCCATGCCGCCGTAGGTCAGCACGGGCGCCGCGGCCATCAGACCGAACCAGGCACGGAGCACCTGACCGTCCGCGGTGGTGACGACGACCATCTGCTCGACCGCACCGACCCCTGCGGTGTACGTGAACACCGCGTTGCCGTTGCTGTCGGTGACGGCCTGGACGGCTCCGCTCCAGACGGACGCCCCGTCGACGGCGGCGCTAGCGCCGTTCGCCACATGCACCGTGACCGTGGTCGTCCCTCCGAGGGGAACGATCGTCGAGGACGGCGTGGCGGTCGCGAAGTCCGTCGCCGTCGGGATGGCGAGATACCCGACGTTGAAGTTGAACGGGAACTTCGCCAGCAGGACCTCGAAGGTCGGGCCGAACCAGAAGTCACCGTAGCCGTCGCCGAACAGCTGGTCGCGGGCTCCGAAGGCGAACGCCGGGTCCGCGGGCAGGAAGCCGAAGGACAGCGCCTGCGAGAGGCTGAACAGCGGGGCCTTGTAGGAGTCGGTCGCGACGCCGTTCGCGTCCGTGGTGATCGTCCCGCCGAACGCACCTAGCACGTTCGTGGGCGATCCGCCCTGGACCAGGAACACCTGGACGTTGGACGCGGGGACATCCGTGGATCCACTCAGCTTGTAGAACGTGCCCGTGATCGTCTGGGTCCGCCCGGTCGTCGAGTTGTAGACGGGGTTCGAGAGCGTCCACGAACCGAGGGCAAACACCGGCGCGCGCTGGGACACGACCCCTGAGTCGATCCGGAAGACCGAGTTGCCCACCGAGGCCACTGCCGCGCAGGCGTTCACGGTCACGTTCATGTCCGGCTGCCCGACGTACAGCTGCACCTGGAACCGCTGGTCCGCAATCTCCGGGTTCGCCCAGAAGGTCGAGGTGTAGGTGCCCGCGGAGCTGGTCACGCTCGTCGCGTTGATGTAGTACAGCCCGTTGAAGTTGCGCGGCCACGCGACGGTCCCCGCGGTCTTGCTGCCGCCGGAGTTGCACGAGTCGATCGTTGCGTTGATCGCGTAGTTGTTGCCCATGTTGGCGAGCTCATAGTCGTTGACCATGTTCTCGACACCGTAGGCGGGCCCCTGCTTGATGTTCGGTCCCGGAACGGAGGGCCCGATCGGGCCCGTCGAGTTCTGGAAGGTGCCGCCCAGAGAGCCGAACCCGAAGAACGTGCTCAGCTCCAGGCCGGATCCCGCGTACTCGATGTTCTGGTAGCCGCCCTTCGTCCCCGACACGTTGACGAGCGTGTACACGAACGGGAACTGGGCCGCCAGCCCGTAGTCGCCGAGCGGGATGTTGAACATCACCGGGACGCCCGATGCGACAGCGCCCGTCTGATCCCACAGGTGCGCCGTCACGGTGTCCGTGGTCTTCGACGCCGAGAAGGCGAGCGCCCGCGAGCCGAAGGTGAGTTCCGCCGCGTAGCTAGCGTTCAGTACGTTGCTGCCCACGACAAACGCGAGCTCGTCCGAGGTCGCCGTGGCGTTGAACGGCGTGTCGAAGCGGACGAACACGTTCGTGTCGTTGGTCTTCACCGCGTTCACCTGGGGCGCGTTGCCCGTCATCGTGAACGTGGCCAGACCGCTGGCATCGGTCTTCGCGTATCCTGGCGCGATGGTCAGGTTCTTCGGGTCGGAGTTCTCGGCCGTGATGTTCACGCCGGGCACCCCCGCCCCGCTGAAGCCCGCCGCCTTGACGACAACCGTGGTCGAGGGGTGCGTGGTGTTCAGGACGAGGCCCGTCCCGATGCTCTGCACGGAGACGATGTCCACGTTCGGGGCGTTCGGGTTCTGCACCGCGATGGTCAGCGACGCGGACTGCGTCGTCCCGACGATCGTGTCCGGCACGCTCACGTTCGCGAGGATCGTGTCGAGCAGGTTCGCGTTCGGGAACAGCGCCGCGGTCGCTGGCGCGGTGTAGGTGAAGGTCGCGTGCCCGTTGGCGTCCGTGACGAAACTGGACCCGGAGGCGGTCCCAAGCATGAGGTGCGTGTCCAAGGTGACCGTCTGGCCGGCGATCGGGTTACCTAGCCCGTCCACCAGCGAAGCCGTCACCGTGGCCGTGCCTCCCGGGAGGATGACCGGCGTCGGCGTCGAGAGCGACAACGTGGCCATCGGCGCCGGCGGCCCGACCGAGACCTCGAGCTCCTTCGTGACCGTGGAGGTCGCGCTGCCTTTGGCCGCCGTGACGGTCAGGTAGATGTTGCCCTGGATCACCGGGACCGTCCAGCTCACCTGCGCCCCGCCCGTGACGTCCGTCGTGCCGCTGGCACTGTTGAGCGCCGTGCCCGAGGGCAGGGACGCGTTGAGCCAGACCGTCGCGCCGTCCACCGGGACCCCGTTCTGGGAGACGTAGGCGGGAACCTGCATCACGTGATTCGCGAGCACCCGCTCCGGCACCGTGGTCGCCACGTTCAGCGTGCCCGAAGGCGGCGGCACGGCCGGGACTCCCGCGGGTCGCAGGCTGACGAGGGAGTAGAAGTTGAAGACTCCGCCGCCGCCCGAGAGCGCGTTCAGCACCGGGTTGTCGATGAAGCCCGACCACCGCGTGTTCAGGTAGGCGTTGATGTTCTTGCGGTAGTACAGGACGTTCCACGGAATCGCGTTCGTCACGATCCCTTCGACCTGCTGGATCTCCTGGATCCGCTTGGTCTGGTCGACCGTGTAGGGGATGACATCGTTCGCGAGGTAGTCCACCGTCGCGTTGCTGAATCCCGCGGAGTTCGAGCCCGCCGGGTTGATGTTCGGGTCCTGGTTCGTGCAGAAGAACGCGCACAGGTACGTCTCCGGGTAGGGGCCTAGGCTCCATCCGAGGATGTAGATGTCGAAGCTCACCGGGGGCGAGAACGCCTTGGCCACGATCGTGTCGAAGCTCGTGGGGGCGGAGTTGATGTCCAGGCCCGCCTGCTTCAGGTTGTTCGAGATCATGATGCCCGCGTCGGCCCGCACCGGGTCGTAGTCCTTGGGCGGGGTCAGGATCGTCGCGGAGATCGGGGTCCCGTCCGGCGTGTCGTAGAACCCGGTGTTCGGGTCCTTGTGGAACCCGCAGCCGTTCAGCTTGGCATCGATGCCGGCCAGGTTGAACGACGGGGCGTTCGCCGAGAAGTTCACGTAGGCCGGGTTGATGATGGAGATCGGCACCGAGCCAGGCACGCCGAAGCCGCCCAGCAAGGTGTTGACGATGTAGTTCTTGTCGATCGCCATCGAGATGGCCTGCCGCAGGCAGAGGCTGTACGGCTCCTGGCCCCAGGGCGCCTTCCGCATGTTGAAGGACAGGTAGAAGAACCCGCTGTCGGTGACCGTGTCGACGGAGATCGCCGGGTTCGACTGGACCTGGGTGTAGAAGCCGGGCGTCAGGGACCAGATCAGGGTGTCAATCACGCCCTGTTGCAGGGCCAGGCTGACGACGTCCAGGCTGCTGTAGATCACGAACTTGATCGACTGCAGGTAGGCGTCTCCCGTGATCGGGTTGATCTGGGGGTAGAACGGGTAGTTCACGCCCTGCCAGACATGGCCCAGGCCGATGCCCCAGTAGGTCGGGTCCAAGGAGACGAGGGAGCCCTGGTTGTGGACCCACGACGTCAGCTCGAACGGCCCCGTGCCGATGGTGGCGGCGAGCGTGCTGTAGCTGAAGTCGATCGACCGGTCCCACGTGTCGCTTACCGCCGCGGACGTCGAACTCGAGTAGTTCGCCTGGGCCGTGGGGTCGATGTGGCCGGCCCAGATGTGCTCAGGGATAATCGACGTGCTCAGCGTCGTGGTGAAGAACAGCGCATAGGCGCCCGGCGTCGCCTGGCCCGTGATGGGGACCGGCAAGAGCTGGAACCGCACCGCGTACTGGTTACCGGAGACTCCGAACACCGCGATGTGGGACATGCAGGCGTACTGCATCCCTGCGGGTGCCTTGCAGCTCCCACCGTAGGTGGTCGAGTTCCACAGGGGCGCGATGGGCTGCGGGAACCAGAGTGCCTGGTAGATGCTCGAGGCCAGGGTGGACCAGGCGAGGGTCTGGTACGAGAAGATCACGTCGGACGCGTTCATCGGCGTGCCGTCCGTGAAGTGCACGGCCGGATTGATGAACACCGTGAAGTTCAGTCCCGATCCCCCCGTGCCGCCGTCGTAGCACATGCCGGGGTACGGCGCCTGAACGTACGTACTCCCCATGACGCTCTGACAGGTGGCCGTCGAGATCATTGACTGGTTGGCCAAGTCGGGATACACGCTGGAACTTGGGTCAATCGTGTATAGCGCCTCGAAGTCGTACTCTAGCTGATATGCCTTCCAAACGGTATTCGTCGCCGGATCGAACAGGTTGAGGGTAGTCATGTCATTCTGAAGACCCACAACGAGCTGGTTCGGGCCGGCCTGGGCGGATACCGGGTTGGGCTGCACCATGAACACAAAGCCCGCGAGAATCATCACCCAAACGAGGATGGTCACGCGCAGAGCGTTCGAGCCGAGCAATTTGCTTACCATGGCCGTACTCCTCCGCTAAACCCTTAAGACGCCCCAAGCGTCGGGATGCTATAAATACATTTTGCGGTTGACCACAAAGTGTCTCGCCGATTCCTGGCGCTCCGGAGTGAACCGGGCGGACATGGAGGAATCGTACGCCGCGTGCCGGATTTCGGTCGGCCAGAGGTCCGGCGGGAACGCGGCGTTGCCGAGACGCGGATATCGAAGATCGCCGGTCCACGTCAGGCGACGGCGGTCCGTCCCGCGTTGTACTCACGCGTGCGCAGCTTCGAAGAGATCGCGCAGGAAGCGCGAGCGCAGTTCCAGGCCCTCGCCGATCTCGCGCCACTCATCCAGGACCTTGGGCTTCAGCAGCGGCACGAAGCGGACCGCATACCGCACGTCCATGAGCACGAGAGGCTCCGCGGGCGCCATGCCGAAGTCGTGCCGCTCGCCCTGGAGGGCGGCTTCGATTTCCGCGAGTCTGATCTCCCCGGCCGCATGCCCGACGAGCGCGGCGACGATTCGGCGGATCATCCCGCGGCGGAAGCTCTGGGCGCGGACGTCAACCACCTCACCTTCCCCTGCGGGGTTCACCTCCACGCGGCTGATGGCGTGCGGCCCGGCCGGGGGATCCGAGGTGAACCAGCGCAGGTCGTGCTCGCCTTCGAAAGCCGAGGCCGCGGCGCGTAACGCGTCGAGCGGAAGGCGGCGGAGGAGGTGGTACCGGTACCAACGTTCCTCGGCGTGACGGGGATGGAAGGAATCGGGGACCGCCGCGAAAGCCCACGCCCAGACCCCACGTGATTTGTCGTTGAAGGCACCGACCACGGCCTCTGGCCGGAGGGACGTGTTGAACGCAATGACGTTCCCCACGGCGCTCACGCCCCGGTCCGTGCGGCTCGCGCTCCGGAAGAACGCCTTCCCGGGGTCGGAAAGGATCTTCGCAGCCTTCAGGGCCGCGAGGCACTCGCCCTCGACCGTGCGGGCGTCGGGCTGCCGCTGGTGGCCGTAGAACGCCCGCCCGTCGTAGCTGATCTTGAGCGCGACCCGCATCCGAAGACGATATTCCCTTGTAGATAATATAGAGCGACGATGCCCCGGGTCCGAGTGATCTTGGTTGAACCGAAGAACGAGGGGAACGTCGGCGCGGTCGCGCGCGCGATGCGGAACTTCGGCGCGAGCGAGCTGGTCCTCGTGAGGCCGTGTCCCATCGGGGACGAGGCGGGGAAGCGCGCGATGCACGGCCGAGAAATCCTGGAAGCCGCCAGGACCGTGGACTCCCTCGCCGCGGCCGTGCGGGGCGCCGACCTACTCGTCGGCACCTCCGGGATCGACACGGAGAGCGAGAAGCACTTCGCGCGCATCGCGATGCACCCCCGCGAGCTGGCGGCGCGCGTGGCACCGATGGACGGCACGCTGGCCGTCGCTTTCGGGCGGGAGGACTTCGGGCTGCTCGAAGACGAGCTCGCGCAGTGCGACTTGCTCGTCAAGATCCCAGCTTCCGCGGAATACCCGATCCTCAACCTCTCCCACGCCGCCACGATCGTCCTCTACGAGCTCTTCGGCGCGCGCGCGGCGGCGCGGGGCCGCCGCGAGGCCTCCGGCTTCGAGAAGGAGAGACTCCAGGAGGCGTTCGCCGCCCTCCTGGAGGCCACCCACTACCCCGATCACAAGCGCGGCCGCACGAAGGTCATGTTCCGGCGGCTGGTGGGCAGGGCCGTGCCGAGCAAGTGGGAGTTCCACGCGCTGATGGGCGTGCTCCAGCGGGCCACGAAGCGGATCGAGAGGCTCGAGCGGGAGCCTCGACGCCTCACCTGACGGCGCCGATGCGCATCGTGCGGTCCGTCTTCTCCATGCTCTTCCGCGGATCCTTCTCGAGCTGCAGGAGCGCGCGGATCGCGTCCACGTTCTCCGGCACAACGTCGGACTCCTGGTGGACCGCCTGGAAATAGTACAGGTGCTTCCCTTCGACCACGTGGACGCCGTCCTTCCACACGGCGATCTCGTACAGATCCGACCGGTCGCGCGACAGGTCGCGGGCCAGCTCCATGATCTGGGCCGTGGACTTGACGCCCTCGCCGCCCGAGACGAATGCGACGCGCGGGAAGCGCTTCCATACGTCCAGCACCTGCGCCTCGTCCACCGGCTCCTTCAGGTCGACGGAGACCGCGTGGAGGTGCATGAGCGTCGAGGAGACCTTCACCGCAATCGTGTGGATGTTCAGCTTCGGGAGCACGCTCTGGACGTCCGGGCCGTGGTGGCTCGGCATCTCGAGCTCCGGCTCGATTGCGTTGATGGGGCCCTTCTTGGAGTCGCCGGGGTCCGCGGCGCGGCGGACCATGACCGCGAGGACCTTCTCGACCCCGATGTGCGCGTCGAGGGGGTAGAGGGTGCGGATCAGCCCGGTCGTGTTGCACGAGGGGACGCGCACGAAGCGCGCCCCGAGGCAGTCCGCGTAGTTCGCGGCGGCGTTGAAGGAGAGGTTCGTCAGGGAGTGCTCCTCGCCGCCCTGCCAGACCGCCTTCACGCCCGCCTTCTCGTACATCGGCTTGTACCCGCTCTCCTCGGGCGTGCAGTCCACGACCAAGTCGGCCTCCTTGAGAAGGTCCTCCAGCGTGCCGGCGGCCTGGAAGCCCGCCTTCGCGAACTTGCCGAGGGACTCCTTGTCGCTTGCGTACACCGAGTACCCTTTCTTCGCAGCGAGCTTGGCCTCGAAGTTGGGCTTCGTCTTCGCGACGCCGACGACCTTCATGTCGTCCTGCAAGGAGACGGCGTCGGCGACACGCTTTCCGATTGTTCCGTATCCGTTGATGGCGATCTTCGCGGGCATGGAGCAACCCCCGGCCAGACCGAAGGACAGGCGCCCCATTAAGATTGTGGGGAGACTGTATGTTCGGAGGGCGGGTTCCCTGGTTGCCCCGATAAAGCTGTCGGCGAGCGCGGGGGAACAACGTACATCTCCGTCGTCCGCCATGCCGGTGCATGCTCTGCCACTACTGCGAGAACCAGGCACGGGGGATCTGCCGCTTCTGCGGCGCAGGCGTCTGCCGCGACCACATGCGCGCGACGCGGTTCGTCAGCGGTTTCGAGTACCCGACGGAGATGGGGTACATCGCGGACTACGCCGTCGTGGACAACGCGATCTGGTGCGGCCGCTGCTCGGCGCGGTTCGTGCGCAACCACCCGTAGCGGGGCCGCGACTCAGGCCCGGTACAGGTCCCGGCGGATCCGCGGGACCATGGCCATGAGGACCGCCGCCTCCGTGAGCGTGTCCCGGTCCATCCGCCGCTCGGTCAGGTAGCCGATGGCCCCGAACTTCGAGCCAATCTCGCGCACGCCCGTGAGTTCCGCCATCGCCTCGCTCACCGTCTTCCCGCCCTTCACCCGCTCGATCACCGCGGGCGGATACTCGAACCCCGGGCCGTGGCCGAGGGTCACGCGGCCGGCGCGGTCCACGATGGCGCAGTACTGCACGTCCAAGTAGCCGCCCACGGAGGCGTCCCAGAGGAGCCCAGCCTCGATCCCCACGCCGAGGTCCGCGTCGCCGAGGGCCGCCCGCGCCCGGTTCATGGCGCCCACCGCGGCCTGCTGGTCGACCGGCTGCTCCGGCACGCCCGTCGCGACGGCCACGCCGCGAACCCGGACCCGGTCGAACACGTCCTCGAGCACGCGGCGCACCGCGCGGACCTTCACAGGGTTGTCCGTGCCCACGTGGGCGGCCAAGGGGGTGAGGCGGCGGCCGTGCGCGTCGATCGTCCCGGCGCGGATGCGGCGGGACTGGATCGAGAGCCCGTCCTCGGCCAGGACCATGGGGACCGCGCGCACCTCGAGCGGGCGCAGTCCCTTGCGCGCGCGGGCGTCGTTCAGCGCCTGGCCCACGTGGGCCCGCTCCGCGGAGACCACGAGGACGTCCAGGTCCGGGAGGTCGTCCGCCGGCCCGAAGGCGTCGTCAATCGGCTCGACGACGAACCGCGTCGACCCGCGGGCCCGGAGGTATCGCACGAGGTTGCGTTCCCGGACCGGATAGGGGTTGAGTTCGGAGCGCGTCTCGCGCGCGAACCGGTCCGTCGTCAGGCCGATCAGGACCCGCGTGGCCCGGAGCGCGAAGGCGGCCCCGAGGAGGGCTTTGTGTCCGTCGTGGAGGAGGTCGAACGTCCCTCCCATGGCGACGCGCATCGCGCCGCCATCCGGTGCTCGCGATATAAGCATGCCCTAGGGGAGGAGGCGGCCCTCGTGGATCGCGATCAAGTCCGAGTACACGGCGAAGGCGGTCTGCCGCAGGCCGGGGTTGCGCTCGGAGATGAAGATCTCCTTGAGCATGTCCGTCCGCGCGAGGAGCCCGTTGGACGTCCCGTCGACCCCGGCGAGGGGATGGTCGAGGGGCACCTCCTCCACGGTCACCGAGGCCCGCACGCCGCCGTCCTCGCGCCATCCGCGCGCGACCTGCTTGACGCGCCGCCCCAGGGCGCGGGCCTCCTGCACGCGGGAGGCGGAGATCCCCAGGATTCCCTGCCGCGGCACCGTCTCGGGCCGGAGACGCCCGCCCATGAGGACGTTCGCGAGGAGGCAGGCCTTCGCCGTGGCGTCCCAGCCCTCCAGGTCCATGGACGGGTCGGCCTCGAGGAAGCCCATGCGCCGCGCCGCCTCCACGCCGGCCTCGTAGGAGCGGCCGGCCTCGATCTCGGACAGGATGAAGTTGCTCGTGCTGTTCAGGATGCCCTCGAACGACTCGACGTGCGCGCCGCGGAGGGTCTCCTGGAAGAGGTTGAAGACCGGCGCGCCGTCCATCACGGTCCCCTCGTAACGGAAGCCGGCGTGGTTCCGCCGCGCGAGCGCGCGCAACGCGGCGTAGTGGTAGACCACCGGGCCCTTATTCGCGGTGATCACGTGCTTTCCGCTGGACAGCGCGGCCCGGATGTGGTCGACGGCTGCCTGGCGCTCCGCGATGCGCAGGGGCGTGAGTTCCACGACGATGTCCGCGCGCACGCGGCGGAGGAACGGGACGGTCTCCTCCCGGATGGCGCGGCCGCACGGCTCGAGCGACCGGCCCGCGCCTGCCAGTCGCAGCGCCTTCCGCAGATCGACCCCCTTCGCGTTCTCGACGCGACCGTGGCGGCCCGTCAGGATCGCGACGACGCGGGCCTCGAGGCCCTGCTCCCGCCGCAGCTCGGCGCGGCGCTCGAGGAGCAGGCGGGCGAACTCCTGCCCGACGTTGCCGAAACCCAGGAGGACGATACGATGACCCATGGCGACGACCTCACGGCGCAGGACGCCGGGATGGACACCGCAGGGTTAAGAATTCCGGGCGCTTTCGGTGCGCCCGCGCTTCCACGCGAAGCGGTGGAGCTCCCCCTCCACCGAAAGCTGTTTGAACACTTCGGAACAACCTTGCGTCGTTCTACTTGAGAATTCCGATAACCTCAAATAGTGCACATTTCTTCTCCGCGACCGAGATGCGAGGGGGATCGAGAAGGCTGGGGGTGGTCGAGAACATCGGCCACGACGGCAGCCTGCTCGTCCGCTCGGAGTTCGCACCGGCGAGAGGTGCCGACGTCTTGGACAAGCGGAACCGCCCCCTCGGCCGCGTGGCGAGGGTCTTCGGGCCGGTCAAGGAGCCGTTCACGTCCGTCCGTCCCTCCGTCCCCGCGTCCCCGTCCCTGCTCGGGACGGCCGTGTTCGTCAGTGAGGGAAAGCATGCCCACGAAGAAGATCGAGGAGGCCGAAGAGGTCACTAGGTGCCCGGAGTGCAACTCCGGCCACCTGACCTTCGACTACGAGCGAGGCGAGCTCATCTGCGAGGAGTGCGGGCTCGTCCTGACCGACCAGATGATCGACCAGGGACCCGAGTGGCGGGCGTTCGACGTCGAGCAGGGCGAGAAGCGCGCCCGCACGGGAGCGCCGATGACGTACACGATCCACGACAAGGGCCTGTCGACGACGATCGGCTGGAAGAACAAGGATTCCTACGGCAAGTCCATCCCGACGCGGAACCGCGCCCAGCTGTATCGCCTGCGGAAGTGGCAGCGCCGCATCCGCGTGAGCAACGCGACGGAACGCAACCTGGCGTTCGCCCTGAGCGAGCTGGACCGGATGGCGAGCGGCATGGGCCTCCCGCGGAACGTCCGCGAGACCGCCGCGATGGTGTACCGCAAGGCGGTCAACAAGAACCTCATCCGAGGGCGGTCCATCGAGGGCGTCGTCGCCGCGTCCCTGTACGCCGCTTGCCGCCAGTGCAACGTGCCGCGGACGCTCGATGAGATCGCGAACTCGTCCCGCGTCGGCCGGAAGGAGATTGGCCGCACCTACCGCTTCATGACGCGCGAGCTCAAGCTGAAGCTCATGCCGACGAAGCCCCAGGACTACGTGTCCCGCTTCTGCTCCGAGCTCAAGCTGAGCGGCGAGGTGCAGTCCCGGGCCGTGGAGATCCTCAAGGACGCGCAGGACAAGGAGCTCACGTCGGGTCGCGGCCCGACGGGCGTGTCCGCGGCGGCAATCTACATCGCCTCCATCCTGTGCAATGAGCGGCGCACGCAGCGCGAGGTCGCCGACGTCGCCGGCGTCACCGAGGTCACGATCCGCAACCGCTACAAGGAACTGACGGAGAAACTCGGCATCAAGGTCGAGCTGTAGCCCCGGACCCCACCCGGCGGGATCAGATCCCGCGGGCGCCGGCGAAGAGGAGCGCGGCCCGCTCGCCCGAGCGCTTCGCGCGGCGGTCCTCAACAATCCCGACGGACGGCTCGCGCGTCCGACCGACGCGGGTGAGCGACCACTCGAGCTTGGCCACCTTGCTCGCGAGCGTCTCCCCCATCCGACGGTTGTATGTGGCCATGCGCCGCAGGAGCTCCTGCTTGACGCGCGGAGAATCCGCGCGGCCGAGGAAGTCCTCGCGGCGCACGCACACGCCGTCTTCGTTCTCCATGTGCCAGAAGTAGAGGTTCACCACATGCCCCCGGGACGTGCGAAGTCCCACGCCACCGCAGCCGATTTCCATCGTTCCACCTTGGCCCGCTCCAGTTCCGACCAAGCCCATGAACCTTGAACCGAACCCGTTCGATGCGACGACCGCTTGGTAAAGCTTCTTCTGGAACGCAAGGCTGCGTCGCGCCATGGCCGCGCGGAAGATTACGATGGCTCAGGCGGCGTTCATCGGGCTCGGCAACATCATCGGGGCGGGGATCTTCGTCCTCGCGGGCACCACAATCCACCTCGCGGGCCCGGGGGCCCTCGTGGCC
>JAJYKG010000132.1 GCA_021788795.1 Thermoplasmata archaeon
GACGCGATCAACATGATCACGAAGTTCGGCTTCGAGCCCCGCGAGGGGAAGATCGTCGAGACCGAGAAGCCGGTCCCGCCGAAGCCCCTCGCGCCGCCTCCCGCGCCGGCCAAACCGGCGACCCCGACGCCCGCGGTGCCTCCGAAGCCCGCCGTGCCGCCGAAGCCCGCGACGCCTCCGGCGCCGCCGGCCCAGGGAGGTGCGTGAGTGGCCGATCCCGCGTCCCCAACGGGGCAGCCCGAGGCCATCAAGGCGCGCAAGGTCCCCCGGATGACGTACAAGCAGGAGATCCAGACGATCCAGAACCTGCCCAAGATCCAACGTTTCATCGTCGTGATGAAGATCGCGGGCGTCTTCCTGGTCGCCATCGGCATCCAAGGTATCGTGACGGCGACGTGGTGGATGGCCGTGCTCTTCATCCCGCTCGGCGTCATCGTGTCCATGATGCCCATCAAGATCCGCACGGACCGCTGTATCGCGTGCCAGACGCTCCTGCAGCCCGGGGCGGCCATCTGCCCGGAGTGCGGCGCGCCGCAGATGTGACGGACCTCGCCGGTATGCGGCTCGGGCGCGGCGAGTTCCCGCGGTGGGCAGCAAAGCCTTTAGGATGGGGCGTCGATTCCCTTCCGCCTCGCGGCGGAATAAGGTGCGCGACGATTCGGCTCTAGCGCCGCCGAAGAGGGGGGCCGGCTGCAATGAAAACCACGGATTCTCCGGATAGCATCCAGCTCTCCGAGCGCTGGAGGGGGCTCGACCTCAGGCTGCTCCCTATCGACGAGGTCGACGTCCGCATCCTGAGCCGGCTGCGCGAGAACGCCCGGCTCTCGAACGTGGAGATCGCGCGGGACCTCGGCATCTCCGAGGCCACGATCCGGCGGCGCATCAAGTCCCTCGAGGACAAGGGGATCATCCAGGGCTACTCGTGCTACCTGAACTACCAGCTCATCGAGAACCCCGTGAAGGCCTATGTCCACCTGGCCCTGGACCCCGGCGAGCGCGACGACGTCGTCGGCAAGGTGACGGCCCACCCGCGCGCGGTCGCCGTCTACCGGGTCACGGGGGAGCATGACGTGCTCTGCGTGATGTTCTTCATCGACATGTCCGAGCTCCATGAGTTCCTGGACAGGTACCTGCAGATGCCCGGCATCCGCCACGTGGAGACCCAGATCGTCCTGAACCCCTACAAGGGCGTCCCGTGGACGGGCGTGTAGGCCTCACGGACGCACGAGCGGCTCGAGCACGTGCGGCGAGTCGAAGGCCAGCTTGATCTCCCGCAGGAGGCGCATGCGCGCCAGGTACGCCGGCTCCTCGTTCCACAGGTGCGCGAGGCGCGAGACGAACACCGCCCCGGGGATCTTCTCGACCAGGCGCGCGACGCCCTTGGAGAGGTCGTAGATGTGCGTGCGGTCCTTCGGGTGGTCGAAGAACGGGAAGGCGGACAGGGTGCCGGAGGCGCGCAGGCTCGCGTAGAAGCCGACCTTCGCCGCGACCTGCTGGCCGAGCCCCTTGAGCCGGGCCGCGAGGTCGCCCGCGGACGCCGCGGGGAGCCGGACCTCTCCGACGAACAGGCCGCGCTCGGCGCGCTTCGCGGCCTTCGCGTACTCCGCCGCGGGCACGCCGAAGGGATCCGGGACCTCGGCGGACTTGACCTTGTAGCCCGCGAGCGCGGCGTCCAGGGCCTTCTCGCGGAGCGGGAGGCCGGTCGCCGTGCCCGCCAGGGCCACCTGGACCGTGAAGGGGTCTGCGAGGATCCCGGGCCGCAGGACGGCCGCCGCCGCGGCGTCCGCCACGTGGACCCACGGGAACCGCTGGCCCGTCCGCGCGAGCTTGTCGAAGGAGGCGGACAGCTTGGCCCCGTCGTCGTAGGTGTACGTGAGGGTCTTCTGCGCGGCGGGTTTCGGGGCGAGGCGCAGCCCCACCTCCAGGGGCACGTAGAACTCGGAGGCGAGGGGCAGCGTCCCGTGCAGGACGTCGTACCCGGTCCCGTTGTTCGCGGCCTCCTCGAAGCCGACCCGGGTGCGGTGTCCGAACGCCGAGATCGTCCGGACCGCGTTCACGTAGGCATCGAACTCCGCGTCGTACGACGCCAGGGGGGCGTCGCCCCACACCGCGTCGCCGACCGTGAAGTCGAGGGGCACGGTCGGGACCGCGGGCAGGAGGTGCCCCTTCGCGAGGGCCTCGTCGTAGAGGCGCTTCCACGGGAGGCCGACCTGGGCGAGCGCCGTCTGCCCCTTCGCGGGGAACTGCATGCCCTCGTAGCCGGAGAAGTCGACCTGGACGCCCCGCTGCTCCGGCACGAGCCAGTCGTACGTGAGGAGGGCGTGCGGGCGGACGGTGAGGCCGATCTCGCGGTCCTTTCCGACGCCGAGCTGCGTCCGGAAGTAGTTGTAGTCCTCCGCGTCGAGCCCGAGGCTCATCGTGCTCTCCGAGCCGTTCAGGACCTGGACGAGCTTGCGCAGGTCCGCGTCGTCCTTGATCTTCACGGTGACCGCGGGCGTCCGGGTGAGGTCCGCGATGATCTCCCTCGGGAGCACGCGGTCGTTCCGGACGAAGAGGGCGTGGATGAGCGCCTCCCGGATCATCTCCGAGAGCGCCGGGATCTCCGTGGCCGCCTCGATGTAGTTCCAGTCCCGGAGGAGGCCCATCTCAGTCCGCCTCCTTCCCGCGCTCGTACGCGCGCACGAACTTGTCCGGGGTGGGCTTGATCCGCCGCAAGGCCGCGGCGACGTCGAGGCCGACGCGCATCGCCGGCGGCGGGATCGCACGCAGTCCGGGGAACTGGTACTTGGTCCAGACCTCGATCGTCTTGCCCGGGTTGATTTTCTTCCCCGGGTCGAAGACGCTCTTCACGTAGGCCGTGTACGGGGCCGCCCGCCCGTGCATCCGGCGGAGGTTGAAGACCATGAAGAGCCCGAGCCCCATCGGGTGGCCGCCGAGCTCGAAGGCCGCGTCGCCCAGCTTCTTCACATACCCGAGGGCCGTGCCGCCGCTCGGCGTCGTGTCGTCCATGAGCACGTAGGGCGCGAGGATCGCGGACGCGGTGTCCATGGGGAACGCGTGGACCGCCCCGTTCAGCTTCATCTTCCGGATGAGTTCCCGAGAGAGGCGGCACGCCTCGCCGAGCCGGGACAGGGGGACGACGTTGTTCGCGACGACGAGGCCGCGGCTCAGCCGCCGCGCGCTGTACATCATGAACCGGTGGGCCCAGAGGTCCTCGGCCTCCTGCGGGGGCCGCTTCGCGGCTGCGAGCTTGGGCGCGAGGGCGTCCAGCGCCTTCTCCTGGTCCGCCACGTCGTCCTTCGCGCCGGCGAGGGTGACGAGGACCATGTCCGCGGGCTCCGGGCTCCCCGCGCGCAGGGCGCGCTCGAACACGAAGTGCTCCCGGTCGAGGAGGGCGGCGTGGTAGGGCTGGAATCCCGCGTCGACCATGGCGCCCAGGAACGTGGCCGCCGCCGGGGTGTCCTTGAACGCGTAGGCAAGGGGCTTCACGAGGTCGGGCTTGGCGATCAGGCGGAGCGTGGCCGCGGTGATCACGCCGAGCGTGCCCTCGGCGCCGAAGAAGAAGGGCGTCAGGTCCGCGTAGGCGCCGCCCGCGTCTCCGGCGAAGGCCGTGTGCAGCACCCGCGCGTCCGGGAGGACGACCTCGAGGTCCGCCACGACCTGCCGCAGCCCGCCGTTCCGCAGGGAGCCGTAGCCGACGACATCGCTGTTGATCCCGCCGCCCACGGTGCTCGCCATGGCGTTCGTCGGCAGGGACGGGAGCGTGAGGCCCCGGGCCTCTGCGTACTCCGCGACGTCCTGCCAGGTCATCCCCGCCTCGACCGTGATCGTGCGGGTCGCGGGATCGAAGGACCGGACGTGGCTCATCTTGCGCATGTCGATGAGGACGCCGCCGCGGACCGGGACGGCGCCGCCGTACCACCCCGTGCCCCCGCCGCGGGGGACGATGGGCAGTCCGGACTCGTCGGAGAGCTTGACGAGGCTCGCGACCTCCTCCGTGGTCTGCGGCAGGACGACGAAGTCGGGGTAGAGGCGCCATTGCAGGAGCGCGACCTTCGGGAGGGAGGCGAAGTCGTGGCTGTAGACCATCCGGTCGAACTCCGTCCGCGAGACGCGCTCGGGCCAGAGCGTGTTCACGAGGCGGCGGTAGGCGTAGTCCGTGTTCGCCAAACTCCCATCTCCAAGGCGCCGGCGTCCGTAATCCCGTGACCCGGATAAAGGTAACGCGCGCGCGGCGCGATGCGCCGCGGGAGGCTCAGACGTTCAGGGCCTTGATGACGAGCTCGCGGAGCCGCGTCGGGTCCGCGGCGGCGTCGAACACGCCGAGGCTCTGGGCCGCGGAGACGATCTGGTTGTCCGGGGCCTTGTCCACGGCGCGCGCGATGTCGAGCTTGAGCTGGAGGTCCGTCTTGCCCGCGGCCGAGATTCCGAGGACGCCGGCGGCACGCTCGACCTTCACCCGCGGGTCCTCGACGCCGAACTGCTGGCTGATCTCCTTCTCGACCTCCATCCGGCCCCGGCGGAACTCCCCCATCGCGCGGCCGAAGCCGCGCGCCAGCTCGGGCAGCTTCTGCGGCCCGAACAGGAACAGGGCCGCGACGATGATGAGGAGGATGATCCACTCGAACCCCTCGATCTGCGCGGTGAGGTCGATGAACGCGAGGTACACCTTTCCGGCCCCTCAATCTGACCAACCGGGTTCTGGATTATGAGCTTTTCGCAGGGCCGAGGCGGGCCCGTTCCGCCCGCCGGGAGAACCCGTACCCGACGACGTAGAGGGCGAGCATGGGCAGGGACACGAGCATCATGGTCAGGCCGCTGCCGTCCGGCGTGATCAGGGCGCCGAAGAACAGGATCCCGACGACCGCGGCGCGCCAGTGGCGCCTCCAGAAGCCCGCGGAGACGACCCCGACCCACGACAGCCCGTACATGACCACGGGGAGCTGGAACGCGAGCCCGAACCCGAGGAGGAACAGGAGGGCGAACGTCACGAAGTCGTCCAGGAAGAGCAGGTACACGCTCACCCCGAGCCCGCCCTGCACGGAGTAGAGGAGGGTGAAGCTGAAGGGCAGGACGACGACGTAGCAGAGGACGACCCCCACGGCGAACAGGGCGAGCGAGGGCGCGGTCACGCGGAGGAGGAGGCGCTTCTCCGAGGGCTTGAGCCCGGGGCCCAGGAACCCGGAGAACTCGTGGGCGATGAGCGGGGACGCCGCGACGAGGGCGAGGAAGAACGCCGCCTTGATCTGGACGAGGACGCCGTCCCAGGGCGCCTTGGCGACGAGCTGGATGGGGACCCCGCCGACCTGCGCGGGGACCAGGGAGGCCACCAGGGCGCGGAAGAACTGGTTGGCCATGGGGCTCTCATTCGCCGCGAGGGCGGGCAGGACCATCGGCACGTCGGTCCCGAGGACGTGGACCGTGCCGAGGGAGAAGGTCATGAAGACGACGAAGAGCACGAGGACCGCGAGGAGCGTCACCTTGAGGCGGCGGCGGAGCTCACCCAGGTGGTCCCAGAAGCCCATCCGGGACTGGTCCGGTAGGTCCGCCTCCGCGCCCTCGGCCGCCACGTGCGTCCGCGGGGCCAGGGGGACGGGAGGGACTTGGTCCTTCCGTCCATGGAGTCATTAGAATGAGTACCGGTCTTCCGTCCACGGGTCCGCCGTGTTGCTGTAACCGCGGACCTCCCAGTAGCCGAGCTGCTCCTCGGCGGTGAAGGTCACCTGCCGCACCCACTTCGCGCTCTTGTACGCGTAGCGCTTGGGCACGAGGAGCCGGACGGGGCCGCCGTGCTCCAGGGGCAGCGGGTTCCCGTCCCAGCGGTACGCCATCATCACGTCGGCGTCGTACAGGACCGGGAGCGGATGGGACGTCGTGTAGCCGTCCGCGCACGTGAACGTCGCGAACCTCGCGGAGGGCCGGATCCGGGCGCGATCGGCCAGTTCGCGGATCGAGACGCCCTCCCACGCGTTGTCGTACGTCGTCCAGCCGGTCACGCAGTGGAAGTCGGTGGACACGGTCGCCTTCGGCAGCCCGAGGAACTCCTCGTACGTGAGCCGGAGGGGCGCGTCGACCTCGCCGTCCACCCGGAAGTCCCAGGTCTTCGGGTCGAACCGCGGGACGATGCCGAGGTCCAGCCGCGGCCACTTCCGGACGTTGCGCTGTCCCGGCGGGAGGCGTCGCGGCTCGGCCATGGGGCAAATACAACCGCCCCCCTGAATATAAACGGTTGCCAGAGATC
>JAJYKG010000133.1 GCA_021788795.1 Thermoplasmata archaeon
TGGGCCGGATCCCCCCGGACGAGGCGTCGACCAAGTCGACCCCGCGGCCCCGCAGGCGCTTCGCCAGCTCGACGGACTGGGCGGGATCCCAGCCGCCGTCGACCCAGTCCGTCGCCGAGATGCGGGCGAACAGGGGGATGCTCTCGGGGATTGCGCCGCGCACCGCCTCCGCGACGCGCAGCGGGAGCCGCGTGCGGTTCTCGAGGCTGCCTCCGTAGCCGTCCTGCCGGTGGTTGCTCAAGGGCGAGAGGAACTCGTGAAGCAGGTAGCCGTGCGCGGAGTGGATCTCGATCACTTGGAAGCCCGCGGCGAGCGCGCGCCGCGCACCCGCCTCGAAGGCCCGGACGACCGTCTCGATGCCCGCCTCGTCCAGCGGCGCAGGCGCGGGTCCCCGGTCGTCGAAGGCCAGGGGGCTCGGTCCGACCGGCTGCCAACCTCCCTCCGCCGGCGGGACGTAGGCGCCGCCCTCCCAGGGCGGCCGGCGGCTCGCCTTCCGTCCCGCATGGGCGAGCTGGATGCCGGCGACGGCTCCCTGGGACCGGACGAAGCGGGCGATGCGGGCGAGCGGCTCCACGTGCCGCTCGTCCCAGATTCCCATGTCCCGCGGCGTGATGCGGCCCTCCGGGGTGACGGCGGTCGCCTCGACCATGACCAGGCCCGCGCCGCCGGCGGCACGGCTGCCGAGGTGCACGAGGTGCCAGTCGTTCGCCAGCCCGTCCTCGGAGCTGTACTGGCACATCGGGGACACGCCGATCCGGTTGCGGAACGTCACGCCCCGGATGGTCAGAGGGCTCAGCAGTCCGGTTTCGCCGCGCCGCTCCTCGTGGGCGGGCGCGCCGACGATCGGGGAGGTCGGGGGCCGGGAAGGGGCCTCGGGGAATCTCGCCGCCATGCCCCTCGGTGTGCGTTTCGCGTTGATGAAGTTTCGTCCCGCGGGCCCGGGGCTCACTTCAAGGCGGCCTTGGCCTTCTCCATGTTGTCCACGACGAGGGCGATCTCCGTCCGCCCGTTCCTCGAGCCGAGGATGTAGATCGAGTGCACGTCGATCCCGCCCCGCGCGAGGCGCCGGGAGACCTTCGCCAGCTCGCCCGGCCGGTCCAGGAGCTCGAGGTTCAGGATCTCGTTGAGCTCGTACTTCATGCCCGCGTTCGTGAGGGCCTTCTCCGTCGTGGCCACGTCCTGGGTCACGACCCGGAGGAACGAAGCGTCGTGCTTCGATTCGCTCGCGATCGCGCGGATGTTCACCGCGGCTGCAGAAAGGGCTTCCGTAACGCGAGCCAGTTCTCCCGGACGGTCCGCTACGAAAACTCGGAATTCCTTCATCGGATCTCCCCGCCACGTCGGGGGGGCAAGGCGCCCCGGAGTACTAAACCTTGCTTCGGCGTCTCACGGGACGAGCCTCGTGCGGTCGCGGGGGAAGAGGATCGCCTCGCGAACGTTCGGCAGGTCGAGGAGCTTCTGGACGAAACGGTCGATGCCGAACCCCCATCCGCCGTGGGGCGGCATGCCGTAGCGGAAGGCCTTGAGGTAGAACTCGAACCCGGCGGGGTCGATCCCCTTCGCCTTCAGGTTCGCCACGAGGACGTCGTACCGGTGTTCCCTCTGGCCGCCGGACGCCATCTCGTCCCCCTTGTATTCCAGGTCGAAGGAGAAGGATGCCTCCGGGTCGTCGGGCTTGGCCATGATGTAGAACGGCTTGATGGCCGCGGGGTACTCCGTCAGGAAGTACAGGGCGTGGCCCTCCTGGCCCATCGCGGCCCCGAGGACCTTCTCGCCCTCCGTGTCGATGTCGTCCCTGTCCCGCACGTGCTTCCCGCGGTTCCTCAGGATCTCCAGGGCCTCGTCGTAGGGCAGGCGGCGGAGCGGGAGCTGCGGCACCGCCGGGTCCGCGTGCAGGATCTCGAGCTCCGGCTTGGCCTCGGAGCGCACGCGCTCGATCGCATGGGCGACGGCGTCCTCGAGGACTCGGAAGACGTCCTCCTGGCTCTCGATCCAGGCCATCTCGCCGTCGAAGGAGGTGAACTCGGTCACGTGCCTCACGGTGTCCGAGGGCTCCGCGCGGAACGCGGGGGCGAACTCCATCACGCGGTCCAGCCCGGTGGACATGAGGATCTGTTTGTAGAGCTGCGGGCTCTGGCTCAGGTACGCCTTGCGGCCGAAGTACGCGGTCTCGAAGAGGGTCGCGCCGCCTTCCGCGCCCGCGCCGGCGAGCTTCGGGGTGTGGACCTCCAGGAACCCCTGCGAGGCCAGGCGCTCGCGGAGGGCCGCGAGGACGACGGAGCGCACGCGGAAGATCGCGCGCCGCTCAGGCTTGCGGAGGTCGAGGAAGCGGTTGTCGAAGCGCGTGTCCATCTCCGCGCCGACCTTGTCCGCCACGGGCAAGGGCAGCGGCGCGTCCGCCGCGCTCAGGACCGCGATGGACGCGGCCAGGAGTTCCCAGCCGTTCCGGACCTGGGCGTTCGGCTGGACGGTCCCATGGACCGCCACGACGCTCTCGCGGACGAGCTTCGCCGCGGCCTCGAAGAGCGGCTCGTTCCCCTTCTTCTTCACCGTGGCCTGGAAGGTGCCGTCTCGCTGGCGGATGATCAGGAACGCGATCCCGCCCAGGTTTCGGACGTCCTCGACCCAGCCTCCGAGCGTCGCGGGCTTGCCGTGGTCGGAGGGGCCGACGTCGCGGAAGGAGCGGGAGAGGGACACCACAGGGCGGCGGAGACCCCATGCCGCTAATAAAGGATGCGGTGCTCAGCGCGCCGCCGAGACGACGGCGGGCGTCGCGGTCGGCGCCGCAGGCGCGGTGAGCCGGATGTCCGGGCGCTCCCCGACCTGGCCGAGGATCTCCTTGACGATGCGCGTCTTGTAGGCGGCGCGCTCGAACACGGGGCAGAAGTAGACCAGCGTGAGGTCCACGCCGGCGTCGCGCACGTTCCAGAGGACGGTCGGTTCCTCGGTCACATACTCGCGCAGGTCCTCGAACTCGTACTTGTTGCGGATGCGGGGCATGCTCTCGCGCATCATGTGCCCGACCACGTGCTCCGCGGCGGCGAGGAGGATGGCCTCCGCTCCCTTCGTGTCCCCCTGGAAGGGCACGGTGATCGTGACCTGGTCCCAGACGAACGGCGTGTCCTTCGTCGCGTTGAACACGTTGCCGCGGATCACCTGGCTGTTCGGAATCGTGACGTACCGCCCGGTGTGGATGTCGCCCGCCAGGGAGCCGCCGAACTCGCGGACGGTGGTGTTCATCGGCGTGATGCCGATGACGTAGCCGCGCGTGTTGTTCACCTCGATGCGGTCGCCGAGCTTGTAGACGCGCATGGTCACGAGGACGATCCAGCCCACGAAGCAGAGCAGGGGCTCCCCCAGCACGTACACCAGCGCCGCGGACACGAGGCCGATGCTCAGGCCGAGGTTCTGCTGGGCCCCCGTCCCGGCGAGGATCGTGATGACGAACAGCAGGGCCGTCGCCCAGACCACGTAGGAGACGAGCTTGAAGTGCGCGAAGATGTCCGCCTCGAACCGGACATGGCTACGGAGGGCCGCGCGGAAGACCGGCCGGAGGACCTCGAGGAGCGCCTTCGTCGCGAGGAGGATGAGGATGGCCAAGACCCAGGGCTGGTAGGCCCGCAGGTCCACCTGGGCCGGCGGGAGCCCGGGGATCGCGATCGCCCCGGTGAAGAAGAGGAGAGCGACGACGAACAGGACCGTGACGAGGACCCAGAGGAGCGCTCTCGCTTTCTTCCAGGTCTCCGGGTTCACGGGGCCGCTCGACCCCGTTTCCCCTCTATAAGTCCCCCGTCCCCGTTATCGGGCGTGAAAGGGCCGGCACGCTCACCCGGGCGGTGTCTTCGGGCCGTTCGCGCCGTCGCCGGCGGGCTTGCGGATGTGGAGCCGGCCCTCCCGGATGCCTTCCTCAGAGAGCTTGCGCCTCCATGCGATGTGGATGTCCCCGCGGGACAGGTAGCCGACCAGCGTGCCGCCGTCGTCCACGACGGGGAGGTGGCCCACGTGCTTCCACACCATGCGTTGCAGCGCGGTGTAGATCGTGTCGTCCGGGGTCACCGTGATCGGGTTCCGGGTGCCCACGTCCCGCACCGTCTTCCCCTCGAGCGCGTCCCGGTCCCGGAAGAGGTCCGTGCGCGTGACCACGGCGACCACCTTCCCGGCTGCGTCGACGACGGGGAAGCTGCGCATGTGGTACTCGGGTCGCTCGATGTCCGCCATCAGGTCGCGGAGCTCCCGGGCCGGCATCGTGGCGGGGACGGAGCGCGGCTTCGCCGCCATGACCTCGGAGACGAGGATCATGTCCAGGAGATTGGCCTCGTACTCCTGCCGGACCCGGATCCCCTTCCGAGTGAGCTTCCCGGTCATCATGGTCTCGTCGCCGATCAGGTACAGCGCCACCGCGTCCGCGACGACGCAGCCGACGGCCAGGGGCACGAGGGCGGAGACGTTCGCGGCGGTGTAGATGCCCGTGACCTCCGCGCCGAAGACAATGGACGCCAGCGTGGCGCGCGAGCCTGCGGCGAACACCGCGACCATGCCGATGACGGCGCATGCGCTCGCGGTGAGCCCGAGGCCTGGGAACGCCGCTTGGAAGAGGAGCCCGACGAAGCCGCCGAAGGCGCCCCCCATCATGAACACGGGGGCGAGCGTGCCGCCGCTGGACCCCGTGGAGAGGGCAACGGTCCAGGCGACGGCCTTGAGCACCAGGAGGGCCAGGAGACCGAGACCCATGCCCACGGCCAGATTGGCCACGTACTGGGTGTTCAGGTTGCTCTCGATGAGGGTGTAGCCCGTCCCGAGGATCGAGGGGTCGACGAAGCCGATGACCCCCACGATGGCCCCGCCGAGGGGCGGGATGAGAAAGTCGTTCACGGGGACCTTCTTGAACACGTCCTCGAGGCGGTAGAGGGACTTCGTGAGGGCGGACCCGACGACGCCGCAGAGCACGCCCAGGACGGCGACCAGGGGGAGTCCCCCGAGGCCGAAGTAGGGCCCGAAGCCCACCAGCGAGGGGCTCACCTCGAAGAGCGGCTTGGGCTCGATGAGGACGAAGTGCATGATGCCGCCGATGGCGCTCGCGATGGCCACGGGGATGAGGGAGCGGGCGCGGAACTCGAACAGGAGGAGCTCGATGACGAACAGGATTGCGGCGAAGGGCGTGCCCAGGATCGCGGCCATGCCCGCGCCGGCGCCGCTCGCGAGCAGGATCTTGCGCTCGGTCGTCGTCACGTCCATGAACTGCCCGAGGACGCTCCCGACGGCCCCGCCCGTCTGGATGATCGGTCCTTCCGCGCCGAAGGGGCCGCCCGTTCCGATCGTCACCCCGGCGGAGATGGGCTTGAGGATCCCGACCTTGGGCTGGATCCGGCTCCGGTTCGTCAGGATGGCCTCGATCGTCTCGGGTTCGCCGTGCCCCGAGATCTTCCTGCTCCCGTACTTCGCCATGATGGAGACGAGCAGCCCGCCGAAGGCGGGGATGAGGATGACGAGGAAGCGCCAGGGCGAGTCGATGATGGGGGCGGAATAGGGGTTGGCGAATGCGAACGAGAGCTGGCCGTAGTAGAGGGCATTGGTGATGAATCCAATCATGTGGTACAGGAGGAACGCGATGACCCCGCCCGCGAAACCGAGGAACACGGCCACGACGGACAGGAATGTGATTTCACGCAACTCCGCGAGTCGACCGTTGCCCGAATCCAACAACAGCCCACCCGGCCTTCGGGAGTGGGCAGTTGCCCGGCGTATTTACGGATTTTCTTTTAGGACGACCGTAAACTGTGAAAATACCCGGAACGCGCGGATATCCCGAGTATGTTCATCCAGCGCGGGAGGGTCACTCGGAGAGCGCCTTCAGGATGCGCTCCCGCATGGCCTTGATGTCCGCGTCCGCAGAGCCCACGCCGACGGCCGCGGCAGCCGCGGTCACCTTCTCGTCGGGCACCGTGTCGATGGCCCGCGCGATGTCGATCTTGAGCTGGACCTCGCTCTTCCCCGCGGTGGCGAGCCCCAGGGCCGAGGCGATGCGCTGCTCCCGGGAGCGGAGGTCCGTTGCCGCCGACGTGGAGAACTGCCCGCGGATCTCCCGCTCGATCTCCATGCGGCCCCGCTGGAACTCCCCCATCGCGCGGCCGAAGCCGCGCGCCAGCTCGGGCAGCTTCTGCGGCCCGAACAGGAACAGGGCCGCGACGATGATGAGGAGGATGATCCACTCGAACCCCTCGATCTGCGCGGTGA
>JAJYKG010000134.1 GCA_021788795.1 Thermoplasmata archaeon
CCTCACGGGCCTGGTACAGGCCCGTGAGGTTCGAGCCGCTTACGTAGGCGCCGTACTGCGCGTCGTTGTAGACGAAGACCTGGACGGGCGTGCCGTTCAGGGCCTGCCAGGTCCCCTGGACCGTGCCCCCGGCGACGACGGACCACTCGAACTCGGTGTAGTTGGCCCAGCCCGGCGGGATCAGGTCCGTCTCGTTCACGTACCCGGGGGAGGTGCCGTAGATGATGGAGAAGGAGCCTGCGGCGACCAGGATCACGGCGACGACGAGGAGGGTGCGGAGGAGGCGGCGGGAGGCCATGGGATCGTCCGGGGGCCCCTTCCCACGCGGAGGTTTCGGATAGTCCTTTCGCCCCGCGGTGCCGTAGTTCGCCGAAATACGGGAAAGGCGAGCGGCTTCCGCGACGCCGCGCCGGAGTCAGCCCGCGTGGGAGACCGAGTCCGCGAGCGCGGTCCCGTCCCGGGCCCACAGGGTGCACGCGAACGACTCGCCGAGCACGTCCCCGGAGTGCAGGGACGACACGCGGACGAAGCCCGCGTAGGCGGACGAGGTGGAGGAGAGGATGTAGGCCGCGGGCACGCCGCCGTGGTAGGGCACCACGGCCACGTCCGGGACGGAGATGTACGGCAGGATCGCCTCGGGCGGGATCCCGTCCACCCCGACGATCGCGCCGGGGTGCAGGTACGCGTCCAGGTTCTGCACGATGGCTTGCTGCGGGTACGGAGCGGGGAAGGCGACGATCACGAGGGCGATCACCAGGAAGACCGCGAGGAGCGCGGCGAAGCGCCTCGAGAAGCCCCGGAGGTCCGTGGACGGGGCGCGGGTGAAGGACCACCGCGGCTCCGTCTCCCGCATCACGAGCCACAGGATGAGAGGCGACGTGATCACGACGTAGCGGAGGTTGTCCCACCACCAGAGCGGCGTCTGCTCCACGGTCCAGAAGAAGGCGGACACGATCCACCCCATGAGGAACGTCGAGCCGACGATCGTCCACAGGAGCCCGGTCTCCTCGCCTCGCGCCTTCGTCCGCGACAGCCGGATTTCGGGGAGGAAGACGCCCGCGTACAGGAGGAAGAAGATCAGGAAGAGGGGCACCTTGACGACGAGGGCTTCGGCCAGGAGGGCGGGGTGGGCGAACCCGTACCCGTAGACGTAGCTCAGGTACGCGGACGTCTGGTAGTCCGGCCAGCCGTAAACGCTCAGGTTGCGCAGGGTCCAGCCGCCCGCCATCGCCGCGAACGCGGCGGCCCCGGCGAGGAACCACTTGTCCTTCAGGATCCACCAGCCGCGCACCCGGCGGAGCCACAGGGCGCCCATGACGAGGGTGACGAGGAAGACCCAGCCGATGTCCGCCTTCGCGAGGAAGCCCACGCCCGCGAACAGGCCCGCCCAGAAGAGATACGGCAGCTTCCGCAGCCCCTTGACCGCCGCCCAGGCCGTCAGGACGAACAGGATGCCGACGAGGTCCTCCGAGTAGCCGATGAGGCTCGTGATCAGGAACATGGGCTCGAGGGCGACGAACGCCGCGGCGTACCACGCCTTCCGCCGCCCGAGGAGGTCCGCGGTGGTCAGCCAGGTGACGAGGACGAGGAGGGCGCCGAGCACGAGATCCGCGAGCTTCGTGGCGAGGACGCCGAAGCCGAGGGCGCGGTAGAAGAGGCTCAGGTACATCGGGTACAGGGGCGGGTAGTGGTGGTAGAAGACGACGCCCGGGGCGTACGGGACGAGGAACTCGCCGTGGAGGGCGAAGGACTCGCCCATGACGCTCATCACGGCGCCGTCGTAGACGATGCCCCACGAGTTGAACGTCAGGATGCGGACCGCCAGGCCGACGGCCACGAGGGCCGCGAGCGCGTGGACCGCGCGGACGCGGAGGCGGGGGACGCCCGATCTCCGGGACGAGCGGCTTTCGGGGCGGGCAGACCCGGCGGGGTCGATCGACGACGCCTCCTCCGGGAACAGGGCATCCCGCGCCGGGAGGATAAGCCTTTCACCTGGAGGCCTCGGGTGTCAAAGACTGTACCAACCTGCTTTAGACCCTACCGACCGCTGCGTCTCCCGTCGAGGTCCGAACGCATGGAACCGTCGCGACACGAGACGCGGGAGATCCGGCGGGTGGCCGAGACGATCCGGCGGGAGCTGCGCCGGTACGTCGGCCGCGGCGGCAGCGCCGCCTCGTTCCTGCCGCGGGTGAAGCGGGCGCACCGCCACCTGCGACGCCGCGAGATCGGCAAGGTCCTCACCGTCCTGGGCTCCCTCGAGGGCGACCTGCGGGAGCGCCGGTAGGGACGCCCGCACCGCAGGCACAGGTTCATCCAGGATGGACGGTAGGTCCGTCCCGCATGCGACGTCTGGCGGGAATCGCACGGCTAGCGGCTCGTATCGACGTTCCGCGGGGCGGCCGGCGCTCCTACTCCGGTAACTGATTCTCATGGCTCGACGGCCGTCCGCCAGCCGAGATATAGCCACCCGGCCCTGCGGGGGCGCCTTCGTCGAGGCGTGGACCGTGCCCGGGACCCCTTCGGCCCGCATCGTAGCCCTCGCCGCGCTCGCCCTCGCCGCGCTCGTCGTCGCGGCGGCCCTCCCGAGCCCGCCGCTCCCTGCGGCGCCCGCGCCCCACGCGGAGGTCTCGACCGGCGTCCTCCAGCCGGCGATCAAACGGGACATCTACGTGTTCCTAGACCGGTTCACCGACCGCACGAACACGACGACGCCGCCGGAGATCCTCGCCAAGCTCGACGCGGTGAACGCGTACTTCTCCGAGGTCACGCACGGCGCGTGGACGTTCAACTGGACCCTGTTCTACCCGGCCCTCGGGCAGGGCTGGTACACGGTCAACGAGACGTACGCGCAGGCGGGCGCGAGCTCGGACCTGACGCCCCTCTCGGCGGTCATTCTCCAGGCCTACGACTCCGGCGTCCGCTTCCCGGCCCCGGGCACGTACCCCCTCGTCCCGAGCGCGCTCATCATCCACGCGGGGGACGACGGCGCGATGACGGGCAACGCGACGGACATCTGGTCCGTGACGACCGGGCCGTACTGCAGCGGCTTCGCGACGAACCCGCCGAACGCGTTCTGCCTCCTGACGGCGATCGTCGCGGAGACGGACCCCGTCGGCGTGATTGCGCACGAGCTCACCCACGAGCTCGAGCGGTTCGACGAGTACGGGAACCCGATGGGGATCACCCTCGGCCACTCCGCGGGCGCCCTGCCCGCGGGCATGGTGCCCGTGGACTGGTGGGACCCGATGTACCAGGGCCTGCGCGACCCGAACGGCACGGGCACGGAGCCGTCCGAGTTCATGGCGTGGACCCGGATGTCCCTCGGATTCCTCCCGCTCGACCAGATCGCGGTCGTCGACCGGGGGCAGTCCGCGACGGTCAGCCTGGAGGCCCTCGAGGAGAACACGACGGGCGACCAGGCCATCCGGGTCCCGCTCGTGAACGCCTCCGCGTACCACACGTACTACGTCGTCGAGCTGCGGAAGGGGATCGGCACCGACGCCTACTTCCCGTGGCTCACGTCCCTGTACCCGAGCCGCATCGGGATGCTCGTCTACTGGGTCAACGTCAGCCGGTACGGGACGCCCTTCGAGATCTTCCTGGTCAAGGCCCACCCCGCGGACGTCACGGCCCAGCAGGCGCTCTTCGGCCCATGCAGTTCGCCCTGCGTCCCGGCGATGACCCTGAACGACACCGCGGACGGCGTGACGGTCTCGATCCTGTCGACGTCGGATTCGGCCTTCGTCGTCCATGTGGCCAACGCCGCCGTGCCGCCGCAGGTCCCCGCGCCCTGCCCCGGAGCCTCGTGCTTCCTGGGGCTCACGGACGTGGGCACGTGGGGGCTCGTCCTCAACGTCGCCCTGATCGTCGCGGCGGCCGGGGGCGTGGCCGCGGTCGCGTTCGGGCGCCGGCGGCGCGCCCGGCGTGCGCCCGGAGACGAGGCCGCGGATCCGGACGCGCGCCGCTAGGGCGGCCGCTCGACCGGGGGAAGGAAAGGAGAAAGGGGGACGCCGCGGAGGCGTCCCGTGTCGCGCGGCGGCTCAGTTCTGGAACCGGTTCTCGTTGTACGCGCTCGTCGTCAGGGAGGCGGGCATGCCCGTCCCGGTGAAGGCGAACCCGTACGCCGTGTTGTTCGGCAGGGTCATCCCGTTCGCGTTCTTCGCGTCCGCGATGCACGCGCCGCTGCAGGGCGTCACGGGCGACCAGCCGGTCGTCCCGTTCAGGCCCCACATGATGTGCACCGTCACGTACGCGAGGCCCGTGCTCGGGACCGTCCCGGTCAGCGTGATCGTGGCGGCCTGGCCGTTCTGCTGCAGTCCGTAGCTCGACAGGGTCACCGGCGTGCCCGAGACGGTGAACGTCTTCGTCACGTCGTTGAACTGCTGCAGGCATCCCGAGCTGCTCACGCCGGCGCCGCTGTACACGTGGACGGGCATCGCGCCCTGGGTCACGAAGGGCCACGGCAGGTTCACCGTGATCGTCACCGTGCTCCCGGGCGTGCCGTAGTAGAACACGTTGTAGTAGAACTGCCCGGGGTTCGTGGACGAGATCTTGTAGGCCCCGCCGCTCTTCGTGAACAGGACGTTGAACTGGGCTCCCGGCACATTCGCGTCCGTGTCGAACGGACAGAACATCGTGTCCGTGATCATCCCGGAGCTGCGCGTGTTCGTGAACGTGCACGTCACCGTGCCGCCCGCGGGCACGAGGAAGCCCGTCGGATCGACGCTGGCCGCGCCGCTCGAGCAGACGACCGTGAGGAACGACCATCCGGCCGGCATGCTCGTCTCCGCGACGCTGTACGTGTTGCGGACATCCACGCCCGTGAAGGTCGTGGTCCCGGTGCCGCCCACAGTCTGGATCGTGAAGCTCGCCGGGAACGTGGACCCGCCCGTCGTCGAGTAGCCGAACAGCCCGTCGCCTCCGAGGGCGACCTTGTTCACGATGATCGTGCCAGGGGACAGAGTGACGGTCAGGACCTCGTGGCTGTCGCCGCAGCCCGTCGAGAACGCGTTGTTGTTCCCGTCGCCCGAGTACGTCGCGATCCAGTTGTACGTGCCTTCCTGGGTCGGCGTGAAGCCGGGGGACGACGTGTACGCGCCGTTGCCGTTCACGGGGATCGCGTCTGACGTGAACACCGGGCTGCCGGAGCAGTCCGCCGTGGGGAACACGGTGAAGACGATCGTGCCCGTCGGCGCGAACCCGCCGCTCAGGGTCGCCGTGTCGGTCACGGCTTGGGAGTTCAGCGGGATGTCGAAGGACTCCACGGACAGTGCGGTCGTCATGCTCGGGGAGGCCGGCGACACGGTCAGCACCTCGTGGTCGTCGCCGCACTTCGTCGTGAAGGCGTTGTTGTTCCCGTCACCGGAGTACGAGGCGATCCAGGAGTACGTGCCGGCTCCCGGAATCGTGAACGCGGCCGAGGGGTACGCGCCGTTGCCATTGACGGGCACCGTGCTCGTAAAGAGGACCGGGCCGCTGCAGAGCGCGTCGCCGTAGACGGAGAACGTGATCGTCCCGGTGGGACCGTACCCGCCGCTCAGGGTCGCCGTGTCGGTCACGGAGACCGGCGAGTCCGAGAGGGTCAGGGACTCCGACGACAGCGCGGTGACCACGGTCGGGTGGGCCGGGCTCACGGTGACGACCTCATGGGCGTCGCCGCATCCCGTCGCGTAGGCCAAGTTGTTCGCGTCTCCCGAGTACGAGGCAATCCAGGAGTAGGTGCCCACGCCGGGGATCGTGAACGGAGCCGACGTGTAGAGGCCGTTGCCGCTGGTCACCGGCACCGTGCTTGTCGACAGCGGCGTCCCGGTGCAACCGACCGAATCGAACACGCTGAAGACGATGCTGCCCGTCGGCGCGAACCCGCCGCTCAGGGTCGCCGTGTCGGTCACGGTGAACGTGGCGTCGGCCAAGGTGATCGATTCCGCCGAAACCTGCGTGGTCACCTTGGGCGGGGCCGGCGAGACCGTCACGACCTCGTTCGAGTCGCCGCACTTCGTCGTGAAGGCGTTGTTGTTCCCGTCGCCCGAGTACGAGGCG
>JAJYKG010000135.1 GCA_021788795.1 Thermoplasmata archaeon
TCACCCAGGCCTCCAGGCCGGCCGTGCTGTTGTTCGCCGTGGGCCAGGAGTCGCCCGCCCAGACGTGGTACTGGGCCGTCAGGGGCGGCGCCTGCGACACGACCGCGCCGATGCCGAACGCGGACGCGAGGACCGCGAGGAGCGTGAGGCCGGAGATGATCCACACCTTGAGGCCGCGGGAGTTGGAGCGCAGGTCCCTCGCCGCGACGGTGAGGGCGCCGCGGAAGACGTCGGACGGGCTCATGCCGCCCCGCCTCCCGTGAGGGCGACGAAGGCGTCCTCGAGGGTGACCTCCGCGAGCTTGAGGCCGACCACGGGCACGCCCAGGCCGACGAGGAAGGCGTTCACGGACGATCGGACGTCCGTGTCCATCGCGACGATCAGGCCCCAGTCCGTCCTCTGGACGTCCTTCACGTGCTGGACGTCCATGAGGCCGCGGAGGGCGGCGTCGGGCACGTTGTGCGCCTCGACGAGGCAGCGCACGGAGCCGGCGCCGCCGATGCGGGACTGCAGGCCCTCCACCGTGTCCACCGCGACGACGCGCCCGCGGTCGATCACGCCGACGTGGGTGCAGGTCTGGGCGACCTCGGAGAGGATGTGGGAGGAGAGGAAGACCGTCTTGCCCGCTTTGTTCAGGTCCTTCATCAGGTTCCGGAAGAAGATGATCCCGTACGGGTCGAGGCCGCCCGCCGGCTCGTCGAGCACGAGGACGGGCGGGTCGTGGAGGAGGGCCTGCGCGAGGCCGAGGCGCTTCAGCATGCCGTGGCTGTACGCCTTCGCCTTCTTGGCGCGCTCGTCCTTCAGGCCCACGAGCTCGAGGAGTTCCTTCGCGCGGGCGCGGCGGTCCGCTTTGGGCATGCGGTAGAACGCGCCCCAGTAGTCCAGGTGCTCCTCCGCGGTCATCGTCGGATAGTAGCCCGGGACCTCGGGCATGTAGCCGATCGCCGACTTGACCGCGATCGGCTCGCGGACGACGTCGTGGCCCTCGATGACCGCGGTGCCGCCCGTCGGCGGGAGGATCGTGGCGAGGATGCGGATCGTCGTCGTCTTCCCCGCGCCGTTCGGGCCGAGGAAGCCGAAGATGCTCTTGTCCGGGACCGAGAAGGTGGCGCCGTCGAGGGCCCGCTGTCGCTCGTGCCGGCCGCGGCCGTACACCATCGTGAGCCCCTCGACGTCAATCATGCGCGCCCGCGGGCAACACGGCACCCAGGCCATAAAGGTCGCGCCGGCGTTCCCGCTGGGTGCAAGTCACTCCTAGGGGACGGGTTCTCCGAGGCGCCTCCCTCGCGCGTCCCCGACCCGCGCGTCGATACAGTTAATAGGGGCGAGCCGGGTTGCGAGCCCTCGTGACGAAGCACGCTCTCATCACGGGGATCACCGGGCAGGACGGTTCCTACCTTGCGGAGCTCCTGCTCGAGAAGGGCTATGAGGTCTGGGGTCTCGTCCGGCGCCTAAGCGTGCCCAACCTCGGGAACATCGCGCACATCGCCGACGACGTGCACCTCGTGGACGGAGACCTCATGGACCAGTCGTCCCTCGATGGCGCGGTCCGCGCCGCGACGCCGGACGAGGTGTACAACTTGGCCGCCCAGTCGTTTGTGGGCACGTCTTTTGTCCAGCCTGTCCTGACAGGCGAGATCACAGGGCTTGGGATGATACGACTCCTCGAGGCGGTACGCCAGCGCGCACCCGATGCACGGGTCTACCAGGCGTCGTCGAGTGAGATGTTCGGGAAGGTCGACCGGGAGCCGCAGAACGAGTCCACGCCGATGCACCCCCGCAGCCCGTACGGCGCGGCGAAGGTGTATGCGTACTGGGCTTGCGTGAACTATCGGGAAGCGCATGGCATGTTCGTCTCGAACGGGATCCTCTTCAACCACGAGTCCCCCCGCCGAGGCCTCGAGTTCGTCACCCGGAAAATCTGCCGCGGAGTGGCCCAGATTGCGGCGGGCAGCGCGAAGACCCTCTCCCTCGGGAACCTCGACGCAAAGCGGGACTGGGGCTACGCCCCGGAGTACGTGGACCTCATGTGGAGGGTCCTCCAGTACGAGGAGCCGAGCGAGTTCGTCGGCGCGACGGGCGAGTCGCATTCGGT
The DNA here is from genome assembly GCA_021788795.1 of Thermoplasmata archaeon. Lineage (GTDB taxonomy): Archaea > Thermoplasmatota > Thermoplasmata > RBG-16-68-12 > RBG-16-68-12 > RBG-16-68-12. The sequence goes on from JAJYKG010000135.1 coordinate 2,096, forward strand.
CCGCGAGTTCTTGGAGGAGGCCTTCTCTCTGGTGGGAATCTCTGACTGGGAGAAGCACGTGCTGAGCGAGCAAAGGAACATCCGGCCCTCCGAGGTGTACAACCTGCGCGGGGACGCAACGAAGGCGAAGCGGCTCCTCGGATGGGAGCCGTCAGTCCGGTTCAGGGGCCTCGTGAAGCTCATGGTCGACGCTGAGTCCGAGCATGTGCAGAACGGGAAGAACCATAGGCCAGCCCCTCCGGCGCGTCGGGCCCTCCGGACGCCAGACCCCCCGCGGCCACGCCGCGGACGTGGGCGACCTCCGTCGCGGAAGGTCCCCGGCGGGGCATAGGCGCGAATCCGGAGACAGGGATCCCCGGGACCCGGATGACGTTCACGCGCGGTGCAGGGCCGCGAAGCCCAGCAGGCCGGCGACCAAGGCGGCGCCGTACAGCACGTCGTTCAGCGGGATGAGGGCCACCGCGAGCAGGGCCGCGCGGGCGCGTCGGCGTGTCCCGTGGGGCAAAGCGATCCCCCGCCGCAGCACGAGGACGACGCGGGGCACGAGCAGGACCAGAGGCAGGGCCGCGAGCCACGGGTCCGCGGTGAGCAGGAGGAGCAGCGCCGCGGACAGGAACGCGAGGGGCACGAGGAGCGCGGAGACCCGGTTCGCGAGACGACGCGACGAGACCGCGGATTGCGAGCTCTCCGTCGCGACGCGGAGGTTCGTCCGGAGGAGGACGCCCCCTTCCGTCCGGCCGTAGGCGACCTCCTTGCGGAGCTGGGACCGCACGCGGCCGACGTTGCCGAAGCGCTGCCAGTAGGCGAGCGAGCCCAGGCGCAGGATCGTGTACCCGCGTGCGGCGATCCGGGTGGACAGTACCTGGTCCTCGCCGCTCGCCCGGAAGCGCTCGTCGAAGCGCTCCTCCTGGAGCATGTCCCGCGGGAGGAGGTCGCACTTGAACTCGCTGAAACCGAGCGCCTCCGCGTCCTCGCCCGCGTCGAAGAAGGTGTCGCGGAGGACGCCGAAGGCCGTCTCGACGGCCGAGAGCTCCGGGAACGGGAACACGGGGCGGCCGCTCAGGCAGGTCCGCGGCCGCGCGCGGAGGGCGTCGAGGCCGCGATCGACCCAGTCGGCGCCGATGAGCTCGGCGTCCTGGTGGAGGATGAGGACCGCGTCGCCGGTCGCTCGCGCGACGGCCTCGTTCAGGGTGCGGGCGATCCCCGCGTTCTCCCGGTGGCGTTGCACGACGAGGCGCGGCTCGCGGCGGGCGAACGCCTCGACGACGGCCCACGACCCGTCCGAGCTGCCGTCGTCGATGACGAGGATCTCCTTCAGGGCGGGGGACTGCGCGGCGAGGGATGACAGGCAGCGCTCGAGGGTCGCGGCGCCGTTGTACACGGGCACGATCGCGCTCGCGGTGCGGAACGTCGGGCCGTCGTCCATCGCGGCTCTCCGCGGCGCCGGCTCAGGACGCCTCGAGGTCCGCCTTCAGGCGGATGACCTCCGACAGGAACCGCAGGGAGTCGCGCATGAGCCGCACGGTCGACTTGTCCGCCTCGCTCTCGGACCACTGCACGGGCACCTCGCCCACGCGGAGGCCATCGACCTGGGCCCGCACGAGGATCTCCGTGTCCCAGAACCAGTGCTCCGCCTTGACCTCGGGCAGGAGCCGGAGGATCGCGGATCGCTTGAAGGCCTTGAACCCGCACTGGTGGTCCGTCAGCTGCGAGCGGAGGAGGAGCCGCACGAGGCGGTTGTAGACGCGGCTCGCGACGAGGCGCGTGAGCATGCGGTCCGCCTGGCTCTCGGGGAGGTACCGCGAGCCCGTGACGATGTCCTCGCCGTTGGAGACCTCCCGGACGAGCTCGCTCATGTGGCGGATGTCCGTCGCCATGTCCACGTCCGTGTACAGGATGACGTCGCCGTGGGAGGCCGCGATCGCCCGGCGGAGGCTCTCGCCCCGGCCGAGCCGGTCCGGCTCCATGAGGAGCTGAATCTCGGGGAACCGCGACTTCAGGTCGCGGCAGAGGGCCTTGGACCCGTCCGTGCTCCCGTCCTCCGCGATGATGATCTCGTAGGGGGTGCCGTGCTCCGCGAAGTAGGCTCGGAGCTGCGTGACGCAACTCTCCAGGAAGTAGCTCCCGTTGTAGACGGGAACGACGACCGACACAGCAGGCTTGGGCAAGGGGTCCCTCCAGCGGGGGCGCACACGTGCCAGAAACATAGGCATACTAAGTCTTGTCGGTTCGGGTCAGGCTCGACCTAACGTTGGGACAAGTATCGAAGTCTGTCTATTTTTCGGCGGCCATATTAATCCGTCCCGATGCGGCGGTACGCGTCGAGCGTCACGGCCGCGGCGCGGTCCCACGTGAACCGCTCCCGGATGACGCGCGGGAGGTCGGGCGGGGCGGGCCGCGCCAGGGAGCGGCGGAGCGCGGCGGCAATGGAGCGGACCGAGAGCGGATCGGCGTATTCCGCCTGGTCGCCAAAGTACTCGGGTGCCGAGCCGTTCGGCGTCGTGACCACGCGCGCGCCCGCGAGCGCGGCCTCGAGGCTCGACAGGCCCGGGGTCTCGAAGAAGCTCGGGAGGGCGTGGACCGCGCAGGCGCGGTACAGGGGCCAGAGGCGCTCCTGGGGCAGAGGGCCGAGGAAGCGCACGCCCTCCCCGTGCGCGCGGCATGCCGCGGCGTACGCCCGGTGCCAGGCGGTCGACCGCACCTCGGCCCCCGCGAGGACGAGGGGGAGGCCGAGGCGCTGCGCGGCCCGGATCAGCGCGAGGGTGTTCTTGCGGTACTCGATGCGGGAGGCGCAGAGCACGAAGCCCTCCGGCAGGTCCGCGAGCGCGGCGTCCATGGGCTGCGCGGTCGCACGCTCGAAGGACGCGACGTCCACGCCGTTCGGGACCACGGACACGGGGACGCCGCGCCGCCGCACGACCGGGTGCGCCGCGGCGAGGTGACGAGCCTCCGCCTCCGAGTTCGGGAGGAGGGCGTCGACCTGCTCGAGGATCTCCCGCGCGGCCCTCCCGCGGCCGGCGGGGAGGAGCGGGACCGTGGCCCTCGGGGCCGCGTCCTCCGACGCGCGGGACGGCGCGAGGTAGGGCAGGACCGCGCCCATCCGGAGGAGCGCGCCGAGCGGGAGACGGAGGTCCCGCCAGTAGATCGGGGAGAGGACGACGGGCTTGCCGAGGCGCTTCGCGGCGCGGACCTGGCCCAGGGTCCAGTCGGCCGTCTGCAGGTTGAACACGTGCACGACGTCCGCGTGCGCCATCCCCTCGCCGGACGAGAGGGTCACGTTCACGCCCAGGCGGCGGAGGGCCTCCGCGGTCTTCTCCGCCTGCACGACGTCGCCCCCGGGCCGCGCCGCGGCGTCCGGGCGGAGGACCATGGCCACGTCCACGGATCACCGCCCCCGGCCCGCGGCCCTGCGGAGCGCGGCCGCGCACCGCCGCACGAGGCGCCCCGGGTCGGGCTCGACGAGGAGGACCGCGATCACGGGCACGATCATCCCGACGCCCGCGGCGAGGCCATCCCAGGGGATCGCGTCGGCGAGGGGGACCGCGTCCGCGGTGCTGCGGAAGGTCGAGAAGCTCGAGACCCGCAGGTCCTGGTTGAGGGAGAGGACTCCGACCCGGGACCACACGGGCGCCGGAAGGCCGCTGAGGAGCACCGCGCCGCGGCCGTCCACGGAGACCTGCAGCAGTCCCGCGCCCGCGAGCACGGCGAGCGACGCGGAGGTCCCGCGGACGGTCACATTCGCGACCGGCCTGGCGACGGGGAGGCCGCCGCGCAGGACGCCGTACCAGAGCTGGCCGAGAGCGGGGAGGAGGAAGAGGATCTGGGGCGACGTCGGTCCGGAGGAACCGAAGACGAGCCCGGACCAGCTCACCGGGCCGGAGGCGTTGGACCAGGTCAGGTTCGCCGCGACCAGGAGGGACGCGGAC
>JAJYKG010000136.1 GCA_021788795.1 Thermoplasmata archaeon
TCTCGCGGTCCCGCCGCTCGGCGCGGTGAGGCCGAGCCAGAGGCGGATCGTGGTGGTCTTCCCGGCCCCGTTGGGCCCGAGGAGCCCGAAGATCGTCCCCCGCGGGACCAAAAGCGTGAGGCCGCGGAGGGCCTGGATCCCCCCGAAGCTCTTCGAGAGGCCCTTGCAGACGATGGCCGGAATCGCCTCCGGGCGCACGGGGACTCCCGGTCCGGACGAGGCGCCTCGGAGGCGATAATCCTCCGCCACTTACCGTACGTGAGGCCCACCGCGGCGGACCGCGCTCACGCGGGCCTCGACTTCACCAGGGACCAGGGGCGCTTCGTCTCCACGAAGCCCTCCCGCAGGAGGTCCTGCGTGCCCTCCACGCGGGCCATGTCCCCGTCCCAGCGGTCGAAGACGTCGCCGTACGCGGCCTCGACGCGGTCCAGGACGGACCGGACCTTCTTGCGGATGAGCCCGGAGTCGCGGCCCTGGTAGATGACCGCCAGGTAGACGAGCTTCCCGCGCTCGATCAGGACGTGGTAGTCGCCGAACTCGAGCTGGTGCAGCTCCCGGTGCTCCCCGTACGTGAACGCGTCCTTCACGAAGTCCTGGACGGCCGTCAGCATGCCGCTGAGCTGGTCCTCGTCCTTCTCGAGCCCGCCGCCCTCGGCGAGGTGCGAGACGAGGATGCCGTCGCGGTAGATCAGGAAGACGTCCTCGATCCGCACGCGGTAGCGGCGGTACACGAAGAGCACGACGAGGGTGCCGAGGCCGGAGGTCACGCCGACGAACAGGACCAGGCCCAGGTAGTCCGGCAAGACGACGACCGAGGACGGCGGGGAATGCGCGCTCGCGAGGACGGCGCCCACGCTGTTCGTGTACCGGACGCCGAAGGCGTTGAAGATCTGCGCGTTCCCGGGGGTCCCGTCGGCCACCTTCACGACCACGCGGATCACGAGGGCCTGGCCCGGCGCGACGTCCTGGAAGGTCCAGTTCAGCGTCGGCGTGCCCGCGCCCGCCGCCGTCGCGGTCGCCGTGTAGTAGAGGACGCTGAGCCGCGCGTCGAAGGTGTCCGTGAGCCAGACGGTCTGCGCGGGGGTCGAGCCGACGTTCCTCGCGACGAGGGTGTAGGCGAAGCTGCTCCCGGCGTCCGTCCGGTTGCTGTCCGCCCAGACGTCGAGGGCGAAGGAGGGCGCCCGGACGCTCACGGCCCCGGCGACCTCGGAGGCGGGGCGCGGGTTCCCGCCGGAATCGAGGGCCTGGACCGACAGGGAGAAGGCCGCCGTCGAGCGGTCCGCGGCGGTCCCCTGCACCTCGAGCACCAGGGTGTACGTCCGCGGCCCGGGCGCGACGTCCGGCCAGGACCAGGAGAACCCCGAGCCGAGCGGGGTCCGGGCCGCGCCGAACGTGTCGTTGACGTAGGCGAGGCCCGCGGGCAGGGTGAGGTTGAGCCAGACCGCGGAGGCGGTCCCGGTGCCGGCGTTCCCGCCCGTCAGGGTGAAGGTCACCGCGGTGCCCGCCTCCGCCGTGACGTTCGGGGGGCTGAGCCGGAAGGAGACGTCCGGCAGCGCGACGCGGACCGTCGCCGCGGGAACGGGCACCGCCGCGAGGAGGTTCCCGAACCCGTCCGTCGGCCGCAGGCTGCCGGAGACCGTGAGCGCCGCGCCGTCCGTCACGGTGGACGCCGCGGCGACGGAGACCGGGACGCGGTCCGCCCCCACGCTCGCGTTCGGGAGGACGAGGAAGACCTGCGAGCCCGCCACGGTCGAGGGCACGCCCGCCCCCAGGAAGCTCAGGGAGGGCCCCAGGGTGAGGTTGAGCCAGGTCGTGCCCGCGGGCTCGTTGCCGGCGTTCGTGAAGTTCACGTACAGGGGCAGGGGCACGATCGGCACCGCGGACGGCACGCCGAAGGACGCGGTGGCCGAGGCGATCGCCGGCGATGCGACCGGGAGCGGGAGGACGCTGGTCTGGTCCGGCATGAGCAGCCCGTTGAGGCTCGTGTCGTTCAGGCCGATCGTGTTCCGGAGGGACGCGCCCCCCGGGAGGCCCGCGCCCGCGCGGGCGGTCAACGTGAAGGCCAGGACGACGGGCGTCGACGTCCCCGCGGCCATCCCGGGGAACGTCCAGCGCACCTGGCCGCCCGCGACGCTGGGGCTCACCGGCGCGGTGTCCGAGACGTACGCGAGGCCGGAGGGGAGCGTGTCGTTCAGCCAGACGGTCTGGGCGGCGTCCCCCGTGTTCACGAGGCCGATCGAGAAGACGACGGTCTGGTTCGAGTGCACCGCGTTCGCGGGGACGCTCGACTGGCTCAGCGCGAGGATCGGGCCGTTGAGGACGACGTCCGCGTGGCTCTGGAGGGAGGGCCCCGGGAACCCCTGCGGGTCCGAGTCGTTCAGGAAGGCCCAGTTCCGGATGTAGGCGACGCCGGAGGCGCCCTTCACCTGGGCGGTGATCTGCACCGAGTAGCTGCCGGGGGCGACGTTCGGGAAGGACCAGGAGTACGCGCTGCCCGAACCCGCGGCGCTGGGGCTGCTCGACACGTAGGCCTCCTGGCTCGGGAGCGTGTCGTTGATCCCGACACGGCCCGCGGGACCGGTGCCCGTGTTGTTGTACCAGATCGTGTAGGTGACCTTGGTCCCGGTCTTCGCCTGGACGGTGTTCGCCGTCTTCTGCAGGGTGAACGACGGCGCGCGCACGACCGCGCCGCCCGCGGCGATGTCCGTGGCCCCGCTCCGCTCGATCGCGGTCACCCGGACCGCGTACGTGCCGACCGCGAGGGGCGGGGCCAGGGTGAAGCGGAAGAGCTTCCAGGCGGAGGGGCTCGAGGGGTCCACCGCGGCCGCGGGCAGGAGCGACTGCCACGTGGCGACGGGCCCGGCGGGCCCGGTCACGTTGAGGCGCGCGTCGACGATCTGCGCGCTGCCGAGCGGGTCGGAGACGTTCGCGGTGACCACGAGGGAGGACTTGGGCGAGAGGTACGTCGTCGGCGAGAGGGCGGGCTGGAGGGCGTCCACGGAGGCGTACGTGGTCGTCTGGACGCTCACCCGGGACGGCTCCGCGGTCGCGTTCGTCGCCAGGGCGGCGCTCTGCGTGCTCGCGGCCGTGTTCAGCACCTGGAGGCGGACCTGGTCCCCGGCCGCGAACCGGTAGTCCAGGGAGGGGAACGTGTAGAAGAGGGTCCAGTACCCGGAGCCCGTGACGGTGTAGGTCTGCTCGACCGCCGCGACCGGGGTCGTCACGCTGCCGCTCACGTCGAGCAGGGTGAGGTTCACCTCCAGCGTGGCGGGGGAGGTCAGGGGCTGGACGTAGAGGACCGCGGTCGCGTTGAGCACGCGGAACGACCGGGCGAGCGGGGACGCGAGGTCGAAGTTGACCGCGGGGCCGCCCGCCGCCAGCGAGAACGTGCCCGGGGGCTGGAGGGGCCCCGAGGGCGGGACCGGGCTCAGGGCGCCCGCCAGGAGGGCGTTCCATCCGAGGTACAGGGGCTCCGTGACGACCCCGACGAGGACCGAGGCGCTCGCGGGGCCCTGGAACTGCTGGCCCCCCGAGCCGTCGGCGTACACGAGCGTGGCGGAGACGGCGAGCCGGCTCCCCGGGACCACGCCGACGTCCACGACGAACGTCATGCCGAAGGAGTGCAGCCCGAGCGGCAGGCCCGTGAACCGGTAGTCCGGGTAGCCGCTGAGGTTCCCGGAGGCCGTGTCGCCCGCGAACGCGAGGCCGCCCACGGCCGTGACGTTGATCCAGGCCGCGGGCGCGGCCTGCGTCCCCGTGTTGTTGAAGTAGACCGTGAAGGGGACCGAGTCCGTCGGCTCGGCCTGCGCCGAGGAGGCGGTCAGGGCGAAGGAGAACGAGGCCGCCTGCGGGGACACGCCGACCGGAGAGGCGGGCGCGATCCCGAAGGGGGCCGCGGGAGCGCGGGCCGGGACCCCGGGCCCGGGCGGGGCGAGGGACAGGAGCGGGGCGAGCACGAGGGCCAGGAGGACGGCCATGGCTGCCTCTGAAGCTCGCGGATTCACTCCCACGCCTCGGAGGGCTTCGTTGCTCGATCAGGATAGATGACCTCACCGTCGCGGTTATCCTCCCTGATTATTTTCCGCGGCCCCCGCGGACTCGGACGCATCCCGGTCCCCATGTAGCGTGCCTGTACGGCCCCGCCTTATCCCGCGGTCCGTCCGTGGCCGCGGCGTGAGCGGTGCGAGGCGCGCGGCCGGCATGGTCCTGCTGGCGGTCCTCCTCGCCTCGAACTCCCTCCCCTCCGGCTGCGGCGCGGACGTCCCTCCTCCCCCTCCGCCCGCGGCCCTTTTTCCGGCGGACGCGGCCGCCGCGGCGGTGCACATCGTCCGCGTCTACCCGAACGCGGCGCGGGACGACGAGTTCATCGAGCTGGGGAACGCCGGCGGCGCGCCGGCGGACCTGGGCGGCTGGTCCCTGACGGACGGCGAGGCGAGCGCCGTCTTCCCGCCGTCCACCTGGCTCGAGGCCGGGGGCCGCCTCCTTGCGACGCGGAACGCGACGAGCTACGCGGAGGACGAGCGGCGCCGCGCGGACTTCACGTACGACCGCGGCGAGGCCCGGCCCATGGAGGGCGGGGTCCTCCGCCTCGCGGACGCGGGGGACGAGGTCCTGCTCTGCGACGCGGCGGGGCGCGTCGCCGACGCCTACGTGTACGGCGCGTCGGCGTACGCGGGCGCGGGCTGGAACGGCACCCCCGCACCGGCTCCCGGGCGCGGGGAGATCGCCACGCGGGCGGCCTCCGCCGAGGGCTGGGAGGACCACGACGACGCCTCGGACTGGGACGGGATCCGGAGGTTCCGCCTCGGGCAGTCCTCGTTCGATCCGCCGGCCGTCGACGTCGCGGCGGAGCCCTTGGTCCTGGTCTCGCCGGACGACGGCCGCGGGCGGATGCTCTCCTTCCTGGCCTCCGCGGACCGCACCCTCGAGGCGGCGGTCTACACCCTGACGAGCGAGGCCATCGCCGCGGTGCTCGCGGACCGCGCCCGGGCCGGCGTGCGCGTGCGCGTGCTCCTGGAGGGATCGCCCGTGGGCGGCGTGGAAGATCGCGAGCGAGGGCTCGTCGGCGGCCTCCTCGACGCGGGCGCCCAGGTCCGGTTCCTCTCGGGGGGCCTCGACGCCGTGAAGCGGTACCGCTACCTCCACGCGAAGTACGCGGTCGTGGACGGCGCGGCCGTCCTCGTGGGCTCGGAGAACTTCGGGGACTCCGGGTTCCCGGCGCCCGGGCAGGACGGCAACCGCGGCTGGTCCGTGATCGTCGAGGACCGGGCCCTGGCGCGCCAGCTCTGGGAGGTCTTCGAGGAGGACTTCGACCCCTCGCGCGCGGACTCCGTCCCCGCGACGGGGGCGGAGGACCCTGCGCCCGAACTCCCCGCGATCGTCCCCTGGTCCCCCGCCGCGGCCTCGGGAGCGCGGAGGATGCGCCTCATCGTCGGCCCGGACAACGCCCTCGCGGACGGCGCCGTCCTGGGCCGGTTCGCCTCCGCCCGGCGGCGGATCTGGATCGAAGCCTTCTACGCGGACGACCCCTGGGGGAGCCGGCCGAACCCCTTCCTGGAGGCCGCGTTCGCCGCGGCGCGGCGCGGGGTTTCCGTCCGCATCCTCCTCGACGGGAGCGGCTGGTCCGGGGAGGAGGTCACGGCCAACGACCTGCTTTCGGCCGCCCTCAATGACCGCGCGCGGCGGGAAGGCGTCGACCTGGAGGCCCGCGTCCTCCCGCCCACGGGGCCCGTGGAGCGGGTCCACAACAAGGGGGCCCTCGTCGACGGCGAGGTCGCGCTGGTCTCGAGCATGAACTGGGCCCGCGGCTCCGCGACGGAGAACCGCGAGGTCGGCGTCCTCATCGAGGACCCGGCGGTCGCGGCGCGCCTCGAGGCGGTCTTCCTCCAGGACTGGGAGGGACGCCTCGCCTCGCAACCCGAGGGCCTCGTGATCGCGGACCCGGCGACCCTGCTCGCCCTCTACGCCTTCGTCGCCGCGGCGTCGGCCGCCTCGCGGCGCGAAATGAGACGGGG
>JAJYKG010000137.1 GCA_021788795.1 Thermoplasmata archaeon
GTCTCGTAGTACGTCCGCGCGGGGCTGAAGAAGAAGTGGCTCGCCTTCGTCCACGGGAGCGTGGCCAAGAGGAACGACCAGGTGCCCGCGTGGAACCACCAGAGGGCCCCGTAGCCCCAGGCGAGCCAGGGGACCGGGGTGACCGTGACCGCGGTCGAGGTGACGGCCACGGTGGCGAGGCTCCCGTTGATCCCGACGGCGCGGAGGACGAGGGACAGCGCGTACCCGACGAACGAGAACTGGGCCCATGCCGGTTGGAACACCGCGAGCCGAATGGCCTCGAGGAGGAAGCCCTGGAGGATGAGGAGGAGGAGCATCCCGGGCAGGTAGAGGTCGGGGCGCTCATTCCGCAGATACTTCGGCCGCTGCGCGAAGCGGCGGAAGAAGACCATTCCCAATCCGACGAGGAAGACGAGGCCCGCGAGGTCCAGCGTCGCCTTGAAGACGAGGTACGGGTCGCCCTGGAGGACGCCGAAGTCGAAGTGGGAGAAGACGTCCATATTCAGGGCGACGACCGTCGTCCCGATGGCCAGGGCGATGAACGCGGTGTACATGAGGACGTGCATCACGCCCGCGTACCAGCGGCGCGCGACCTTCTTCTGGAAGAGCGCGACGACGAACAGGTTCTGGATATGGAGCCAGAGCGAGCCGGGGCTCGCGCCCGCGGCCCCCGACTTCCAGGTGCGCCACCGCGACCACAGGCCGTAGGCGGTGACAAGCAGCGCGAGGCCCGTGACCGCGTAGAGCGCGGCCCCGGTCCAGTCGGGGAGGAAGTTGAGGTTCGTCCGGCAGGGGACGGTCCCGGTGGGGTCGCACACAGGCAGCGGCATCCGGTTTCCTCCCTCAGACACGCGACAGTTCCGGGGCTCCGGCAGGGGCCCGCGCGACGAAGGCCGTGACGCTATTTAACTCCGCGCGGCGGCCCGGGCAACGAGGACCAGCTTGCGCCGATCGGCGGAGATGGGCTCCTTCCCCCACCCCCCGTGCCACGCCTCGACCCGCCAGCCCGCGTCCTCGAGGAGGTCCGCGAGCTCCCGGGGCGAGAGCAACCGGAGGTGCGCGGCCGACACCCCCTGGAACCGCAGGTCCTTCCCCTCTCGGCGGTAGAACCTCCACGTGAGGTCCAGCACACCCGACACGGGATCGAACGTCCGGAATTCGTGTTGCTCCACGCCACCGAGCACGTGGTACGCGAACGGCCGCGGGCGGGCCGCGAAGAAGTCGCGATGGAGGAGATCCATGAGGAGGGCGCCGCCGGGAACCGTGTGCTCGCGCAGGCGTCGCAGCCGGGCCACATCCGCCTCGCGCGGACCGCGGCCGATGGCGTGGTCGAGGCAGAGCGCGACGTCGAAACGCTCGTCCGCGGCTAGGTCCGGCAGGGTCTCCCACGTGGCCGACCGGCAACGCAGCCGGTCCTGGAGCCCTTGCGGGACGCGGCGCCGCAGCGCCTCGATCGCCACGGGGTTCACGTCCACGGCGGTGACACGGTAGCCTTGTTCGGCCAGCACGTGCGCGCGCCGCCCGATGCCGCAGGGCGCGTCGAGAAGGCGCGCTCCCGCAGCCACGCCCATGCCTTCCAGGAACGCGGCCACCTCGTCCGCCTCCGTCCGAGACGGTCGCGCGGAGGGTGTCATCCCTTCCTCCCGACCACGACGACGCCGGGCGCGTCGAACGTCGCGGGCTCCATCCGGAACCCCCCGAACGTCCCCTCGACCGTCCAGGCCGCGCGCGCGAACAGGGACTGCAGCTCGTGGAGGCTGTAGATTCGGTGCTCCACGGCCATCGTCGCGATCCCCTCGAGGTCCTCACCTTTCTTCCGGAAGAAGCGCCACCGGTTCCGCATCCACGACGCGTCCAGGTCGAGTCGCCGGTCCTCGATGTGGACGAGGTCGCCGAAGGCCTCGTACCCTTGCGGGTCGAAGTGGCGCACAACCCAGTCCCGGTTCACGACGTAGAGGACCATGAGCCCGCCCGGCCGCACGAGGGCGTGGTAGCCCCTGAGGACCGCGAGGTCCGTCTCCTCGCCGTAGTAGCCAAGGGAGGTCCACAGGTTCATCGCGACGTCGAAGGGCGATTCGCCCTCCCGGACGGCCGCGGCGAGGTCGCGCAGGTCCCCGACGCGGTACACCGCGCGGTCCGCGACACCCTCCTGCTCGGCAAGCTCCTGGGCCCGTCTCACGTACGCGGGCGAGAGGTCGAGTCCGAGGGTGCGGTAGCCGCGCTTCGCGAGCCGCGTCGCGTGCCGTCCGATCCCGCACGGCACGTCCAGGATCCGCGCCCCCTCGGGGACGTCGAAGCGGTGGAAGAGCGCTTTCAGCGCGTCCGCTTGCTCCACGCCGTGCTCCCAGCCGTGCTCGTGGATCTGGAGGAAGATCTCCTCGTGGTCGAGGAAGAGCTGGCGGGTCCAGTGATCCTCGGGCACGCCGTGGCGATGGGGTCCGGGCCTATAAGCCCGCTCCGGACCGCGGCTTGGGGAAGGGACAGACGATTCCGCCCGGGTCCTGGAGACGGATTCGCCGCGCGACCGCCGCGACATCCGCGGCATCGTAGAGTTCGTCGTATGCCTCTGCGGGCACGCGGGCCATCATGTCTTTCGCTGCCAGGACGACGAGCACGATCTCCGGGGAGTGCTGGTCCAGGAACCGCTCCAGGAGCTCGAGTCGCGAAGCCTCCGCGGCATCGGCCAGCGGCTCGATGAGGAACAGGATCGGGCCGCGCCGCGCGACCACGTCAGGGCGGTACTCGACCGTCTCGCCCGAGGCCATCGTCACGCGGAAGCGCAGGGAGCGATGCTCGTGGACCATGTTCTGGCGCCGCATGGCCTCGCAGACGCTCGCCTCGAGGGCGGACCGCGTCTCATGGCGCGCAGGCGCGGGCCCCACCTCACGCGGCCCGGAGCCGCTCCACGATCGCTTGGGCGAAGGCCGTCGTGCCGACCTCCCGGGCGCCCGGCATCTGCCTCGCCAGGTCGTACGTCACGACCTTCGCGGAGATCGTCGCCTTCACGGCCTCCCGCAGGCGCCCCGCGGCCTCCTTCCATCCCAGGTACTCGAGCATCATGACGCCCGCGAGGATCTCGGCGGTCGGGTTCACCTTGTCCATGCCGGCGTACTTCGGCGCGCTCCCGTGGATGGGCTCGAAGAGCGCGTGGGCGTCGCCGATGTTCGCGCCCGGGGCCACGCCGAGGCCGCCGACCTGGGCGGCGGCCGCGTCGCTCAGGTAGTCTCCGTTCAGGTTCGGCGTCGCGAGCACGTCGTACTCGTCCGGGCGCAGGAGGAGCTGCTGGAACATGTTGTCCGCGATGACGTCCTTGATGACGACCTTCCCCTCGGGCGCCTGGCCTCCGTGCTTCTCCTGGACCTCCTGCCAGGAGAGCGTCTCGGCGGCGAACTCCGTGCGCGCGAGCTCGTAGCCCCACTCGCGGAACGCGCCCTCGGTGTACTTCATGATGTTCCCCTTGTGGACCAGGGTCACGGACCGCTTGTGGTTCTCAATCGCGTAACGGATCGCCTTCCGGATGAGGCGCTTGGACTCGAACTCGCTCATCGGCTTCACGCCGATGCCGCTGTCCTCCCGCACGTGGACGCCGTACTCCTTCTGGAGCGTCGCGATGAGCCGCTTCGCCTCGGGCGAGCCCTTCGCCCACTCGATCCCCGCGTAGACGTCCTCCTCCGCCTCCCGGAAGAGGATGATGTCCAGCCGTTCGGGGTGCGTGACCGGGCTCGGCACGCCCGGCATCCAGTAGATTGGGCGCACGTTGGCGTACAGGTCGAGGGTCTGTCGCAGCGTGACGTTCAGGGAGCGGAACCCGCCGCCCACGGGCGTGGTCAAGGGGCCCTTGAGGGCGACGACGTACTCCTTGATCGCGGCGAGGGTGGCGGCGGGGAGCATCTCCCCGTACCGGAACATCGCGGCCTCGCCCGCGGGCACCGGGTACCAGACGATCCGCCGCTTCCCGTGGTACGTCGCCTCGACCGCGGCGTCAATCACCGTGCGCGCGGCGTGCGTGACGTCGGGCCCGATCCCGTCCCCCTCCACGAGGGGGATGATGGGGTCGTCCGGAATGCGGAGCCCGGCGTCCGTGATCAGGATCTTGTGCCCGTCCTTGGGCGGCGTGAGTTTGAGGACTTCCGAAGGCATGGACTCACCACTCCGGCAACCTAGGCCCCCCGCATAAGCGTACCGTAGGCATGGTCCGGGGTCAGGCGCGCTGGTCGATCGGTACGTACACGTTGTCCGTCGGGCCGACGTAGTAGTCGAGCGGCCGCACGAGGCGGTTGTCCTCCCAATACTCGATCACGTGCGCCGTCCAGCCGGAGATCCTGGAGACCGCGAAGATGGGCGTGAAGAGGTCCGGCGGGATGCCGAGCAGGTGGTACGTCAGGCCGGAGTAGAAGTCCACGTTCGGGTAGATGTGCTTCGCCGAGAGCTCCTTCACGACCGTGTCCTGGACGATCTCCGCGACGTGGAAGAGGTCCATCTGGCCGCGGAGCTCGCTCAGCTGTCGGGCGTACTCGCGGAGGATGATCGCCCTCGGGTCCCAGGTCTTGTACACCCGGTGGCCGAACCCGAAGACCTTGCCGTGGTTCCGGAGCGTGTTCAGGACGTAGGCCTCGGCGTTCTCCGGCCTCCCGATCGTGAGCATGGTCTTCAGGGCGGCCTCGTTCGCGCCGCCGTGGAGCGGCCCCTTCAGCGTCGCGATGGCGGCGACGATCGCGCTGTACAGGTCCGCCAGGGTGGACGCCGCCACGGTTGCGGCGAACGCGGAGGCGTTCATGCTGTGGTCCGCGTGGAGGATGAGCGCCACATCCATGACCTTGGCCGAGAGCGGGTCGGGGTTCCTGCCGGTGAGCATGCGGAGGAAGTCCTCGGCGATCCCCAGGCTGGGGTCCGGGGGCAGGACGCGCTTCCCCTGGCGGATGCGGTGGTGGGCCGCGACCAGCGTGGGCATCTTGCCGATCAGCCGCTGGGCCTTGCGCATGTTCGCCGCGCGCGTCGGGTCGTCGCGCTCCTTGTCGAAGTTGCTCAGGTAGGACACCGCCGTGCGCAGCACGTCGATGGGCGGGGCGTCCTTGGGCATGCTCCGAAGCAGCTTCACCATCTCCGGGTCGATCGCCCGGGACTCGGCGAAGGCCTGCTTCACCTGGGCGAGCTCGTCCTTGTTCGGCAGGTGGCCGTGGACGAGGATGTACACGGTCTCCTCGAAGCTGGAGTGCTCCGCGAGGTCGCGGATGTCCCACCCGTGGTACAGCAGGCGCCCGCGGACGCCGTCCACGAGGCAGATCGACGATTCCTTCACATACACGTCGTCGAGGCCCTTGTCAATCTTGGGCTTGGCCTCGAGTGTGGTCTTCTCGGTCATGCTCATGTCACACGCCTCCCCCTTCCGTGGCGCGGACCATCGGGCTCACGTCCCCGCGAGCACGAGGTCTCCGTGGTGCTTGATGTACTCCACGAGGCCCCCTTCCTCGAGGATTCGGGCCATGACCGCGGGCAGGGGCGGGAACGCGAGGTCGATCCCCTTCGTGCGGTCGTGGACGATCCCCTTCTCCAGGTCCACGTCGAGATCGTCGCCCTCCGCAATCTGGTCGGTGTCGACCACGATCGCGGGCAGGCCGATGTTGATGCAGTTGCGGTAGAAGATGCGTGCGAACGACTTCGCGAGGACCGCGCGGGCCCCCGCGAGCTTGATGATGACCGGGGCGTGTTCCCGGGACGAGCCCTTCCCGAAGTTCCGGGCGCCGACGACGAAGTCGCCGGACCTGACCTGGGACGCGAACTCCGGGCGGGCGTCCTCGAGGACGTGCTTCGCGAGCTCGGGGAGGTTCGATCGCAGGTGGTAGTACCGCCCGGGGGCGATGAGGTCCGTGGAGATGTTGTCCCCGAACTTCCAGGCGCGCCCCATCACTTCACCTCCCGCGGGTCCGTGATGACGCCGTAGATGGCCGTGG
>JAJYKG010000138.1 GCA_021788795.1 Thermoplasmata archaeon
CGTCTCCCCGGGGAAGGCGGACCACGCGACGCTCATGGCCGTGAAGACGCGGCTCGAGAGGGAGACCGCGACGTTCCTGTGCCTCAACTGCCACTTCTCCTGGCGGGCGGGCGTGAAAGACCTGCCGCCGAAGATCGTGTGCGCGAGCTGCGGCGGCGCCATGGTCGCGGTCATCGCGGCCTACGAGAAGGACCGCCTGTCGAAGCTCGACCTGCAGGGCGGCGACAAGGAGAGCCGCGCGTTCGCGAAGCGCCTCTTCACGAACGCGAGCCTCGTCATGGCCCACGGGCGCAAGGCCGTCCTGGCCCTGATGGGCCGCGGGGTCGGCGAGGACACGGCGGCCCGGATCCTCCGCGGCTACCACGAGTCGGAGGAGGATTTCCTCCGGGACATCCTCGCCGCCGAGATTAACTACGCCCGGACGAAGCGCTTCTGGGACTGAGCGCCGCGGACGCGCGAGAAAGAAAGGGGAGCCCGGGAGGCTTGGGGACGGGAGGACCGCTCGGCCTCGCGGGCTCGCTGTGTGGGTCATCGGTACGGATTCCGGGGAGAACGTGCCGCGGCGAGCCTCAGATGCGGCGGATCCCGCGTCCCGCCGTGCCTTCCCCCCAAGGGACTCAAAGAGCGCCCGATTCCGGAAGCGGAGTCGAAACGGAACCCTCCTACTTAATCATTGTTCGATTCCGTCAGCGGGCCCACGTGCACGCGTGAACTTCCGACGGCCGAGCGGCGGACAGAATACGATTTGGGCTCCGCGCGGGGCCTAGCCGGTCCGGCCGCGGGCGAGGACGTAGATCTCCGCACTCCCCGCGGTGGACGCCTTCGGCTTCACGCCCTTGAGCGCCTCGAAGTGCTGCGCGACGCGGTCCAGGAACCCGTCGTACGCCTCGGCCTGGAACACCTTGACCAGGAAGTCCCCCCCGGGCCGGAGGGCGCGGGCCGCGAAGGAGAGGGCCGCGTCCGCGAGATCGAAGACGCGGGCCTCGTCGTAGGGCTTGTTCCCGCTCAGGCGCGGGGCCATGTCGCTGAGCACGACGTCCGCGGGGCGGCCGAGGAGTTCGAAGAGCCGCGCCTGGAACGCCCCCAGGGTGAAGTCGCCGCGGAGGATCGTGACGCCCTCCAGGGGCTGCATGGGGGCGAGGTCGACGGCGATCACCCTCCCTTTCGGGCCGACGCGCTCCGCGGCGACCTGGGACCATCCCCCCGGCGCCGCGCCCAGGTCGACGACCGTGTCCCGCGGATGCAGGATTCCGTACGCGCGGTCGATCTGGGAGAGCTTGATCGCGGCCCGGCTGCGGTACGCCTGCCGCTTCGCCGCGCGGTAGTACCGGTCGTGCTTGCGGGACTTGACCCACGCCTTGGTCACGGGGGCGGACCATGGGCCTGGGAACGATGAAGGTTTGGGGGCCGGGCGGCCGGTTCACGCGCGGACGAGGAGCCGCACCGGCGGCTCGGGGAGTCGCTCGATCCGCCCCGTCAGCTCGAGGTCGCGCTGGACCACCTTCGCGTACCAGCGGGCGCGGCTCTCGTCGGGGAAGAGTTCCGGCGGCACGATCCGGGAGACGCCTTGGAACAGCTCGTTGAAGCTCACCGGCTTCTTCACCCGGCGGAGGTAGGCCAGGATCGCCTCCTCCATGGCTTGGTATTCGGCCTTCCTCACAGAGAATCCTGCCGGGGAGCGCACGGTTGTCCACGGTACTGGAAATTGACCCGATATGAAACTTGGCTATCGACAATTCGGGTCCGGGACCGTCGGGAGCCTTCCCGCACGGGGAGCGGACCGCCGAAACGGTCTAAATAGGCCTTCCCGCTACCGAGACCCGGGGACCCCGATGGTCAAGACGTACGCGGAGGCGGGCGTCAGCCAGGACGAGAAGGCCGCCCACATCGCCGCTCTCGTGTCCGCGCTCACCTACCGCCGCCGCGGCCCCGGTCGCCCCCTCACGCGGATCGGGCACTTCACCGGCCTCGTCGAGTTCGGGAAGTACGCCCTGTCCCTCTGCACGGACGGCGTCGGGACGAAGCTCATCGTTGCGAGCGACATGCGGAAATGGGACACGGTCGGGATCGACTGCGTCGCGATGAACGTCAACGACATGGTCTGCATCGGCGCGGAGCCCGTGGCCTTCGTGGACTACTTCGCCATCGAGGGGTACGACCACGAGGTCGCGCGGCAGATCGGGATCGGCCTGAACGAGGGCGCGCGCCGCGCGAACGTGTCCATCATCGGCGGCGAGGTCGCCGTCCTCCCGGAGATCATCAAGGGCTTCGACCTCGCCGGGACCTGCTTCGGCGTCGTGGAGAAGCGCAAGGCGGTCGACGGCCGCGCGGTGCGCCCGGGGGACGTGGTCATCGGCCTGCCGAGCACGGGCATCCACTCGAACGGCCTCACCCTCGCCCGCCGCATCCTCCGCGAGGCGGCCCTCACGGTCTTCGACCCCGTCGGCGGGACGGCCGAGCGGTGGGGGCCGGCTCTCCTCGAGCCCACGGCGATCTACGTGCGGCCGGTGTTGCGGGCCCTGGCGAAGGCTCGGGTCCACGGGATGGCCCACATCACGGGCGGGGGCGTGCGGAACCTCGTCCGCCTCAAGCGCGGCGTGGAGTTCCGGATCACAGACCCCCTGGAGCCGCAGCCCGTCTTCCGCGAGCTGGAAGCCCTCGGCGGCATCGAGGCCTCCGAGATGTACCAGACGTTCAACATGGGCATGGGCTTCGCGATCGTCGCTCCGGAGGACGAAGCGAAGGCGATCCTCCGGGCCCTCCGGCCCGACGTCAAGGCACGCGTCGTCGGGGACGTCCAGAAGGGACGCGGCGTGAGCGTGCCCGCGCTCGATATTCACTGGGACTCGTACTGACGGCTCACCGCGGCGCGGGTGCCGGGTGGGGAATCGGCGGATCCTTCCCCCAACCGGCACCCGTAGGCGAGGAGCCCGAACACTCCGCCCGCGAGGACGGCGAGGGGCGGGAGCCCGTACTTCGGGTCCGCAGCCCGCAAGAAGAGGATGAACAGGAGCCCTTCCACGACGACTGCGGCCGCGTCTCCTGCGACCTCGTGGCGCGTCAGCAGGCCCGCGACCATGACCGCGGCCATGCCGGCGAAGACGACCGCGAGCACGGCGGAGACGTTCATCATCGCGTCCGGATCGCCCCTGTAGTCTGGGTAGAGTTCCACCTCGATCAAGGTGAACCCGCCGGAGATGAGACCCACGGCGATGCCCGCCGACACCTCGCTGGCCTTCATGCTCGCGGGTCGAGGGACGGTGGACTCGAAGAACCTCGCGGCAGACCCCGAGGCATCCGGCTTGCCCGACTCTCCCTCAGCGCCGCAGGCCGCCCGCCGCCCTCGCGTTCCGTGGTTAATCCCTTATCCCCCGGGGCCTTACCGCCCGAGGAGGTTCCGCCATGCCTGGCCTTCTGGAGGGCATCCGCGTCGTGGACGTCTCGCGCGTGCTCACGGGTCCGTACTGCTCGATGATGCTCGCCGACTTGGGCGCGGACGTGATCAAGATCGAGATGCCCGGCCGCGGGGACGATACGCGCGCCTGGGGCCCGCCGTTCCTGGGCGGCGAGAGCGCGTACTACCTGAGCGTGAACCGCAACAAGCGGAGCGTGACGGCCAACCTGAAGTCCCCCGGGGGCCGGAAGATCGTGCTCGACCTCGCGGCCCGGTCCGACGTCTTCCTGGAGAACTTCGCCCCGGGCGTGGCGGAGGACCTGGGCCTGGGGTACGACGCGGTGCGGGGCGCGAACCCGCGCATCGTGTACTGCTCGATTTCCGGGTTCGGCCAGGACGGGCCGTACCGCGACCGCCCGGCGTACGACATCATCCTGCAGGGCATGGGCGGGCTGCAGGGCATCACGGGAGAGCCGGGTCGCCCTCCGGTCCGCATCGGCGTGGCCGTCGCCGACATCGCGGGAGGGATGTTCGCCGCGTACGCGATCGCCTCCGCCCTGGTGCACCGCGGGCGCACGGGACTGGGGGAGCGCATCGACGTTTCCCTCCTGGAGTCCCAGCTGGCGTGGCTGACGTACATGTCGGCGAACTACTTCGCGACCGCGAAGGACCCCGAGCGCGCCGGCTCCCGGCATCCCACGATCGTGCCGTACCAGACGTTCGCCACGGAGGACGGACACCTGAACGTCGCGGTCGGGAACGATGCGATCTTCCGTCGGTTCAGCGCGGCGGTCGGTCGTCCGGAATGGGCGGATGATCCGCGTTTCGCAACGAACCCGGCGCGCGTGGAGCACCGCGACGAGCTCGAGCCCCTCCTGGACGAGGTCTTCGCGGCGCAGACGACCGAGGCGTGGATGGCGCGGCTGAACGAGCACGACGTCCCGGCGGGGCCGGTCTACCGGGTCAGCGACATCGTGCGCGATCCGCAGGTCGCGGCACGGAAGATGATCCTCGAGATGCCCCATCCGAAGGCCGGGACCGTCCGCGCCTTCGCCCCGCCCTTCCGGAGCCTGCACGAGCGCGGGGTGCACACGTCCGCACCGCGCCTGGGCGAGCACACGGACGCCGTCCTCGGGGAGCTCGGGTATCCGCCGGAACAGATCGCGCAGCTCCACCGCGACGGGGCGGTGTGACCGAGGGAGGCGCATCTTTAAGATGCCCGGAGCGTCCCGCCGTGTGCGGGAGCCCATGGTACTCGCCCTCCTCCTCGACATCGACGGGACGCTGATCGACACCCTCGACGCGATTGTGGACTCGATGAACGCCGCGTTCGGGGAGTTCGATGTGCGGCCGCTGACCACGGAGGAAATCCGGCCCATGATTGGGATGCCCGTCGCGAGGCAGATGGCCACGCTCCGCGGCATGGAGGGTCCCGTGGTCGGCCGGATCACGGACCGCTACTACGACTTCTTCATGCAGCACGTGGAGAAGGGCCTTCCCCTGTTCCCGGGCGTCCGGGAGACGCTCGCGAAGCTCGACCGTCCCATCAGCACGATGACCACGCGCCGCCTCCAGGGGGCGCGGCGGATGCTCGAGGTGGCCGGCATCGCGCCGTACTTCCGGGCCGTCGTCGGCGGGGACGAGGTGCCGCGGCCCAAGCCCTATCCCGACCTGCCCCTGTACTCCGCGAAGGCCCTCGGCCTGCCGCCCGAAGCCTGCGTCGTGGTCGGCGACTCCCCCGTGGACATCCTCGCGGGGCGCGCGGCGCGCACGTGGACGGTCGCGGCGATGTACGGCTACGGCAGTCCTTCGGCGGTCCTCAAGGCGAAGCCCCACGCCGCGATCCGAAGCTTCGACGAACTGCCCGCGGCGCTCGCGGACCTGGAAGCTCGCGCTCCGGAATCCTAAGAACACCGACAGAACGTTCTTACCCCGGACCCTCCGTTCTCGCGCCCATGGCCGAACCCGAGCTGGGTGGGAAGCTCCTGCCCCTCTCCGAGGCCGTGCGGAAGCTCATCCCGGACGGCTGCCGCCTGCGGTCGGGCGGGATCGCGGTCCGGAAGCCGTTCGCCGTGATCTACGAGATCATGCGCCAGCGGAAGCGGGACCTGACCTTCCTCATGAGCGGCTGGACGGAGGACGCGGACTGGCTCATCGGCGCCGGGTGCGTGGACAAGCTCGAGGGTTCCTACTTGGGCCTCGAGGCGCTCGGCCTCGCGTACGCCTACCGCCGCGCCGTTGAGAAGGGCATCCCGCGCAAGGTCGTCATCGAGGAGTACAGCAACTTCGGGATGACGATGCGGTTCATGGCCGCGGGGATGGGCCTCCCGTTCATGCCCGTGAAGTCCGAGCTGGGCTCGGACCTGCTGAAGGTCGAGTCGTTCCTGCACCCGAAAGCCGTGGTCCTCGAGGACCCGTTCGGGAGTAGGGAGAAGGTCGCGCTTCTGCCCGCCTGCCCCGCGGACGTCGCCCTCCTGCACGCGCAGCGCTGCGACGAGGAGGGGAACGCCCAGGTCTGGGGCCAGATCGGCGACGACCTCTGGGGCACCTTC
>JAJYKG010000139.1 GCA_021788795.1 Thermoplasmata archaeon
GCCTTGATCTGCTCGGGGCGGTGCGTCGCCACGATCGCGCTCGCGGCCGCCTCCAGGTCCTCCTTCCCCCGGAGGGCGGCGATGACGACCGCGTCCAGATGCTGGTAGGACCCGACCATGGGGCCCCGGGTCCGGGACATCGATTCGCGAGGGCCGAGAGCCCGGGTGGGCGGATGAAGGGGCTGCCGAGGGTCGTGCGTGAAACTACTCGCGGCCGTCGGAGGAAGCGGTCGGCGGGGGATACCCTGAAAGCGCGCGGGCCCATCCCTCCGGCGGACCATGGCGGAGCGGCTCTTCGATCGGCTGGCGGCCTACTACGACGTCCTCCATGACGACGTCGACTACCCGGCCGAGTGCGCCCTCCTGGAGGCGATCTTCTCGACGTACCTCCCGCATCCGCCCGCATCGATCGTGGACCTCGGATGCGGGACAGGGAACCACGCGCTCCTTCTCGCGCGGCGTCGGTACGAGGTCACCGGGATCGATGCCTCCGCGGCGATGCTCCGCGTCGCGCGCGCGAAGGCCCGCGGCCGCCCGAACCCCGCGTTCGTGCGCGCGGACATGCGCCGGTTCGACCTCGGACGGAGGTTCGACGCCGCGATCTGCATGGACGGCGCGTTCACGCACCTGCTGACGGACCGTGACCTCCTCGCGCACCTCCGGACGGTGCGCCGGCACCTGAACCCGCGCGGCGTGTACGTCTTCGAGTTCGCGCAGGCCCTGCGGGAGGAGACGGTGGGTCCGGGGTGGATCCACCGCACCGGCGACCCGGAGATCGTCTGGCTCTACGAACTCGCCTTCGACCGGCGGCGGCACCTCCTCACGTCGCAGAACCGCTTCTTCGCGTTCGAGCGAGGTCGTGTCGCGCGGACGTTCGTGAACACGTACTCCACGCGCGTCCTGTCCGTCCCCGTTCTGCGACGGCTGCTCGAGCGGGCCGGGATGCGTCTCGTCCGCGTGGCCAGCACGGACGAAGGGACGAGGCTTCGGCCGCTCCGGAGGGACGACCCGCTCCCCATGGCGGTCGCCCAGGTGGACGCCTGACGGCCCGCGCCGGGAGCGTCAATCGTGCTCGAAGGCCATCAGGAGGTACGGGTTCGTCCCGCCGCCGAAGAACCCGGGCGTCCCCCCGACGTACGCCATCCCGGACAGGCGCCATCCTCCGGCCGCGAACGCGTCCAGCTTCGCCTGCACCTGCTTGGAGACCGCCGGAGGCGACGTCCATCCCACGCCCGGGACGACCTCCACCTTGTAGGAAACCATCGTACCCTCGTGCGGTCGCACCGCCTCCTGAGGATTGAAAGGTTTCGGAACGGGGCCGCGCGACACGGCGGGCTTCCTCGCCCGAGGCGATGGTCCGGGGGCGGTCCGGGAGGAGCGGCCGGGTTCCGCCCCTGCGCTCCGCGGGAAGACCGGCGCGTGCGCTCCTCGCATCTGGCGAGCCCGCCGCGAGCCGGAGGCTCCGCCCTTTCGGGCGTCGTGGAATCCGCTCTCCGGAATTCGAGCGGGCGGCCGGGATTCGGAATCCCTTGCGCCTGCGCCGGGGCCCCCGCGTCCGTGGCGGCCGTGCGGTGGGCGCGAACCTCCCGCGGCCGCAGGGGCCGCGGCCTCCGGGCTTCAGCCCTTCCGGCTCCCCACGCGCGTGCTCGTTCGCGCCCGCGCTGCCCGCTCGGACTCCAGGACCTTCTCCAGCGCTTGGACGTTCGTCCGGAGGTACACGAGGTCGGAGTGGAACATCACCACGCCTCGGCGCAACCGGGCGTGTTCTCGGGAGAACGCCGCAGACTCAATGATCCGCTCCAGGGACCTCACGTGGGCCAGCAGCGGTTCGATCCTCAGCTGGGTCCAGTCGGTGCGCGGGTCGGCGTCGAGGAAGTCCTCCCGCAATTTCTCAAGCTTCTTCCGCAGCGCGGGCAAGCCCGCCCGGTACACGCGATCCACCACATCCTCACCTCGAGCGGTTGTTCGACCCTCTCCAGTCCCTGGCGGCCTTCATGGGTCCGGCCGCCCGCCCGGTGATCCCCTCCGGCTACAAGAGATTTCGGCCTTGTGGCGGCGTCCATGACCCGCGGGGGCCCTCGGCCCGTGCGCAGGTCCCTCCTTCCGTCCCTCGGCCGCCTCAGCCCCGTCCTCCGGAGGGCCGGGTCCGCCCGTCGACGAGGGAGCGCATCATCGGGAAGTTGGGGACCGCCGTCCGGCGCGGTCGCCTTCCCCTGGCGAAAGGTGTTCCGGTCGATGAGAATGAGTCTCTGGCCCGATAACGGGAGGCCGCTCCCTTAAGAGACCCCGGGAGGATGGATTCGACCGGCTCCGTGGCTACGTCCGGGGCGGGTGAATCATGCTGGGGCTTCCCGAGAACCTCGTCGACGCCATCCTCCTTCGCGGACTTGGGCCGGCGCTGGGCGCGGTCCTCGTTCTCGCGGCGCCGACGAAGCCGGCACACGCGCGCATCAAGAAGATCTACGTCGTCGACGAATCCGGAGAGGTGGCGGCCGAGCATGCGCTCGACCCCGCGTGCCCGGTCGGCTACGACGACTTCCTCCAGGTCCTTCCCGACAAGGCCCTCGGCGACCGCCAATCGATCGCCGTGGGCGACTACGTCTTCACGACCCTGCGGCGGGACCGGTCCGTCCTGGTCATCGTCTCGCAAGGCGCGCTGCGTCCCGAGGATGTGGAATGGAGCGCCGCCTTCGTCGCGGCGGTCCAGGACGCGGAGGGCCTGCGGGACGCCTCCGCCGGACGCTCGTCCCGCGCCGGTTCGGCCCGGGCGGCCGATCCCGCCCGTGCGGCGCCGGAGTCCCACGTCGAGCGGCTCGCGCACGAGCTCGGGAAGATCGAGAGCCAGCTCAAGGGGGAGCAGGCGAAATTGCAGACCTGGTCGGACGAGCTCGCCCGGCGGGAGAAGGAGGCCGGGGCCCGCGAGGCGGACCTCCATCGCGTCGAGGACGATCTGAAGCGGCGCGACGCCGAGGTGGCCGGGCGCGAGGAGCGCCTGCGGCAGGAGGCCGAGTCCGTGGATCGGCGGCGGGCGGAGGTCGCGGCCGAGGCGCGGTCGATCGAGTCCGAACGCGAGACGCTGGCGAAGGCCCAGAAGGAGGCCGCGGACCGGGCCGCGCAGGCTGAGGCGACCCAGGCCGAGGTCCGGCAGAACGAGAAGTTCCTCCAGAAGAAGGCCCTGGACGTCCTCGAGCGCGAGGAGAAGCTCCGGGCGCGCGAGGCCGGCATGACCGGGCGCGAACGGGACGTGGCCGCCCGGGAAGCGTCCCTCCGCAAGGGCGAGTCCTCCCTCAAGGAATCGCAGGAGGCCTTCCGCGCCAAGGAAGCCCGCCTGGAGAGCGACCGGGGCGTCCTCCAGAAGGACACGGCCGCGTTCGAGGCGAGTTTGAAGAACCACGAGAAGGAGCGCCAGGCGCACGACCAGGCGCTCGCCCAGCAGCGGCAGGAGCTGGAGCAGGCGAGCGCGGCGCTCGAGGCCTCGCAGAAGGACGCGCGCGGCCGGATCGCGAAGGAAGGCGACGCGCTCGCGGTGCGGGAGCAGGTCCTCGCCAAGCGCGAGGCGTCGGCGCAGACCCAGGCGGACGAGAATGCCCGCCGGCTCGCCGAGGTCGCCTCCCGCGAGGAAACCCTACGCATTCAGAGCGAGTCGCTCTCGAAGGCGCGCAAGGAGCTGGACGCGAACCGGAAGGCGCTCGAGGCGCAGACCCAGGCGCTCGAGACCCGCCACACGAAGTCCTCGGACGAGCACGCGCGCAAGGCGGAGGAGCTCACGCAGTGGGAGACCGCCCTGAAGTCCGAGGACGCCTTCCTCAAGGAGCAGAGGGAGTCCGTCGAGAAGGACACCACCGAGCTCCGGAAGTCCTGGGAGACAAGGATGCAGCGCGTCGGCCAACGCGAACAGGAAGTCGGCGAGCGCGAGGCCAAGATCCAACTCCAGGTCGATCAGGTCGCACGCGGGGAGGCGGACCTCGGGAAGCGCGAGGCCGCGGCCCAGGCGGCCGCCCAAGCGAACCGCGAGCTCGACGCCCGCCTCCAGCAGCTCCAGAGGGACCTCGAGGCCCGCGTCCAGGAGGCGGACCGCCGCGAGCGGTCCCTGACGGAGGAGGCGACGGCCCGCACGGCGGAGTTCGCCCGGCGCGAGGAGGCGCTTTCGACCGCGGAGAAAGCTCTCGACGAACGCACCGTCCGGACGGACCAGAAGCAGGCTCAGACGGCCGAACGCTTGAAGGCGTCGGAGGTTCAACTCACCCAGCGCGCGCAGGACTTGGACGCGCGCATCCGAGACCACGCTCGGCGGGCCCAGGAGCTGGTCGCCCTGGGCGCGACGCTCGAGGGGGAGAAGGCCCGCAGCGCCGAGGAGAGGACCGATCTGGAGGGACGCGCCCAGGCGCTGGATGCTCATGAGAGCCAGCTGCGCGCGCAGTGGCAGGCCGCCGAAGAGGCGAGGGCCGCCAAGGACGCGGACCATCAGAAGCGGCTCGAGGCGCTCGATCAGGAGCGCGCTCGCCTTTCGTCCCTCAAGGAGGAGCTCGAGCGGTCGGGGGCCGAGAACGCTGCCCGCAGCGCCGCGCTCGATGCGAGGTTCAAGGAGGTCGCCGAGAAGGAACAGGCCGTGGCCTCCGAGCACGACCGCGCGCGTGCGCGGATGGAGGAACTCGGCCATCGCGAGGCCGCTCTCGACGCGCGGGATCAGGACCTCGCGGATCGCGATCGGGCGCTGGGTGACCGCGAGGCCGCGCTCGCCGAGCGCGACCGACATGTCGCGGAGGGCATGCAGGCCCTGGACCAGGAGTCCGCTCGCCTCTCCTCTCTGAATGAAGAGCTCGCACGGACCGAAGCGGAGAACGGCGCTCGCAGCGCCGCGCTCGATGCGAGGGTGCTGGAGGTGTCCCTGAAAGAGCGGGCCGCGGCGTCCGAGCTCGAACGCGCGAAGTCACGGAGCGAGGAGCTCGCGCAACGCGAATCCTCTCTGGAGGCGCGGGACCAGGCGCTCGCCGAGCGCGAGTACGGGCTGACTCAGCAGGAGGCCGCGATCGCCGCCCGCGACCGTGAGGTCTCGGATCGGGTGCAGACCTTGGAGCAACGGGGCCGGGAGCAGGAAGCCCTCTCCGCGAAACTCAGGGAAGATCAGCAGGCCGTCGCCAAGGCCGCGCGCGAGGCCGAGGAAGCCCGGGCGAAGCTCGCCAAGCTGAAGGCGAAGGTGGACGCCGCGGAAGCCGAGGTCGCCCAGAGCATGCGCTTCCTGAACAAGAAGGCGTCCGAGGTCCTCGACCGCGAGGACAAGCTCGGGGCCCGAGAGAAGCAGGCCGCGGCCGCAGCCCAGGCGGTCGAGGAGCGTCGCCAGATCGTCGAGTGCAAGGAAGCGGTCCTAGAGGCGCGGCAGGAAGTCGTCGCGAAGCTGGCCGAGGTGCAGGCCGCGGTGGACGGGGTCCGCGCCGAGTCCGGCGGGCCGGGAGAGGCGGGCCTGTCTCCCAAGGCCGTCGAGGAGTACCGGCGGCGGGTCGAGGACCGCGTCAAGGTCGTCCGGGAAAAGAACGCCGCCCTCTTGGATCGCGAAGCGAGGCTGCGGGAGGCCGAGGAACAGCTCAAGGCCCTCGTAGCGAAACTCGCTCAGCAGCCCACGACCGGGTGAGGGCGTCGATCCTCCCGCGCGCTCCCGTCAGGGTTCCGACCTTCGCGTCTCGTTCGCTGAAGTCGAGCGAACGCCGCGGCCGCGTGAGGCGCCGCCCCGGCTGGACCCGGTCGACTCTTGCCCAGAGCGTCTTCGGGTCGCGATAGGGGGTTCCCCCGCTCTTGCACGTCCGCCGCGCGTCCCCGCTGTCCACGGCGATCGTGCGGCAGGCGCCGCAGAGGACGAGTGTGCTCCGGGCAATCGATGAGTCCCCGGTTCACGTCCTGGAAGAAGTACAACACGGACGAGGCGAGCGAGCTCGTGCGCCGCCTGT
>JAJYKG010000140.1 GCA_021788795.1 Thermoplasmata archaeon
GGCGGAGCAGGACCCCTCCCTCCGGGCGGCTTTCGCGGAGCAGAAGG
This sequence comes from Thermoplasmata archaeon, assembly GCA_021788795.1. Classification (GTDB taxonomy): domain Archaea; phylum Thermoplasmatota; class Thermoplasmata; order RBG-16-68-12; family RBG-16-68-12; genus RBG-16-68-12. The sequence goes on from JAJYKG010000140.1 coordinate 48, forward strand.
CGAGGAGGGCCACGCATCCCCACGGGGAGCCGCCCTCCTTCGAGTTCCACCTCGACGCTCTCCGCCGCGCGGGCTTCCGCGAGATCGAGGTCGTCTGGGAGGACTTCGAGAACCGCGTGCTCATGGCCCTGCGCTGACCCGCCTCGGCGCATGGCGACGCGACGTCCCAGGCGCACGCGGGCGGGGAGGTCCCGGTCCCACCGTACCACGCGTGCACGTCCGCGCCCTCGCGGTAGACCACGAACCACGCGTTCGAATCGCCCCCGCTCGCGAACACCGCGGTCACGTGGACGGCGGTCCGAGGCGGCGCCGCGAGCGAGGCGTTGAGGCTGACGCCGAAGACGTCCGGATTGGACGCCACGGCGATGCCGGACTCGTTCGTGAAGCTCATCCGGAAACCGCCGGTGCAGAGGCCACAAACCTCGTAGTACGGGTCCTGGCCCTGCTGGGCCGCGAGGGCCGCGCCTTGCGCGGGCGTCAGGTCCTCCGGGGTCGACGAGAGCTGCGCCCCGCCGTACTGCGGCGGGGCGTACACGACCCAGCCTCCCGCGATGTCCTGCACGGAGTGCACGGCGGCGCCCAGGAAGAGGACCTCGGCCGGCGCGGAGGCGGTCAGGTTGAGTTCGCCCGAGAGCGTGAAGTTGGCGCCCCGCTGTCCCGGGGCCACGACGGGCAGGAACCCCAAGGGGATGCTGCCCGAGTCCACCGCGGGCAGCGTGAACACGACGCCCGCGCCGAGGTCCGCCATCACGGTCACGTTGTCGGCGTCCGGGTGCTCGGCAAAGAGGGCGAGGTCGCGGAACTGGCTGGAGACGGGGACCGAGAGGTTGAGGCGGTCCGGGATCGAGGTCCGCTGCGCGATGAGCGGGCCGTCCTCCGCGGACTGCCGATAGAACGCGGCGTCGTACGGGCAGCCGCCGGAGACGAGGGCGCTCCACTGGCCACCGACCGAGGTGCGGACGACCGCGCTCCCGCCGGCCAGGGGCGGGGCGGGGGTGAAGACCACCTGGACCCCGGCGAGGGGGTCGTTCCCGGCGTCGAAGACGATCCCCGAGAAGACCTGCTGGCCCCGGCACGAGAGCGTCGGCCCCGGGGCGATCCCGGGGAGCACGCGCCCGAGGGCGAGCGCCAGGAGGACCAGGCCCGCGACCGCGAGGGGAAGGGCGATCCTCCCGCGACGGCCGAGGGGGCGGATGCGCGGCGAAGCTCGGGTGGTCGCCGTCCCCTCCGAGTCCGTGCGGCTTCCTCCCCCATGCGTTGGACCTGGAGAGGACCCGCGGCCGCACAGCCCTTTCCCTCCGGGTCCGCGATCCCCACCGGAACGTTTACGTCCCGTCCCCGCTTGGCGAGCCCGTGGCCCGCATCCCGCTGGTCATCGACTCGAACGAGCCCGAGGACATCCCGGAGCGGCTCCGAGGTCTCGGCGTCGACTTCGAGGTGCGGAAGATCGCCCCGGGCGACTACGTGCTCGGACCCGTCGGCATCGAGCGCAAGACCCTCGCGGACTTCTTCAACAGCCTCGTCCGGAAGCGCCTGTTCGAGCAGGTCGGGCGGCTGCGGGAGGCCTACCCCCAGCCCCTCGTGATCCTGGAGGGCGACCTGGCGGAGATCTCCGCGTTCCGGCACCCCCAGTCCCTCCTCGGGGCCCTCCTCGCCCTCGAGACGACGGAGCGGGTGCCCGTGCTCACGACCGCGGACAAGGACCAGACCGCGCTCCTCCTGAGCGTCCTGTGGAAGCGGCAGGACAAGGCCGCGGCCGAGTACGGCCTGCGGCACAAGCCCAAGGAGATGACGCTCGAGCAGCGGCAGCGCTTCCTGGTCGAGGGCTTCCCCAACGTCGGCGAGACGCTCGCGCGGAGCCTGCTCGAGCACTTCGGGTCCGTGCGCTCGGTCCTCAACGCCTCCGAGGAGGACCTGAAGAAGGTCGCGAAGATCGGGGAGGTGAAGGCGGCGGAGATCGTGCGCCTGGCCACGGCCCGCTACGAGGGGGAGCAGCGTCGCATCGACGGGGACGAGGACGGCACGCAGGGGCTTTGACAACACGTTTATGCCGCGCCCCCTCGCTGGATACCGCAGGATGCACTCGAGCGAGACGACGCTCTGGCGCCACGCGGAGCGCTCGGCCCCCGCTCCTACGGGCTTGCGGGCCCAGCTGGTCCGGGGGCTCCACCTCACGCGGATCAGCCTCGGCGTGCTCGTCCGGAACCCGCAACTCCTCGCCCTGCCCTTCCTCGCCCTCGTCTTCAGCGGCTTCGTCTGGCTGATCGTCGTCATGACCGCGTGGGCGACGGCCTTCTCCGTGACGTCCCCGTCGAGCACGCTGGTCTACCAGGAGGTCTTCGCGGCGTACCTCCTGACGTACTTCCTGAGCACGTACTTCATGGCCGCGATCATCGGCGCGGCCACGGTGCGCCTCCGTGGCGGCCGGCCGACCGTCTCGGACGGCTTCCGTGCCGCGAACGGGACCTTCCTGCAAATCGTCGTGTGGAGCGTCTTCGCGGCCACGTTCGGCGTGCTGCTGCGGCTCGCGTCGCTGCGGTGGGAACAGGCCGGCCGGCTCCAGGCGCGGGTCCTGGGCAACCCCTGGCCCGTCGCGAGCCTCTTCGTCCTGCCCGCGATGGCCATCGAGGACCTCGGCCCCGTCCACGCCTTCCGCCGCAGCCGCCACCTCGTCCGCGAGCGGTGGGGCTCCCACCCGAGCGGCGTCCTGGGCACAGGGGTCGTCTTCCTCCTGCTGTGGCTCGCCGGCTGCATCCCGTTCCTCTGGAGCCTCCTGGGCGACGGCGGCTACCTCGGCGTGGCCCTCGCGGTCGGCGTGTGGCTCGTCCTCATGTCCCTGTGGTCCGTCGTGCACGGCATCCTCGTGACGAGCCTCTACCACTACGCCACGGAGAGCACGGCGGCCTTCGGCTTCAGCTGGAAGGCGCTCAACCACCCGTGGGTCCGCTAGGCGCGGTCTCCAGGAACGCCCGGAGGACGTCCTCGTGGGGGGCGTCCGTCTTCACGCCGCGCGGGTGGAAGTGGGTGCGCTCCGCGCGGAAGCCGAGGGCGCGGAGGGCGTCGAGGAACCGCCCGAGCCGCGGCGGGGACGCCCGGAGGCGCCGCGCGAGCTCGTCCGTGGTCACGAAGAAGGGCGGGAGGTCGGCCTCGTGCTGGAGGGCGTCGAGGAGCCTCGCGCCCGCCGGCGACGTCCAGTCGGACGGCGAGAGGGAACGGATGAAGCCGGAATCCCCGAGAGGGCCCGTCCAGAGCGGCCCGATGGCGTCGTGCACGCGCGGATCCACGCGCTGGAAGACGCCTTCCCGGTCGCGCAGGTAGTAGCCCGCCTCGGGCCCGGCCTCCCGCAGCCCGTCGAGGACGAGGACGTGGATCCGGAAGAAGTGCTCCGCGGAGAACGCGAGGAGGGGCTTCGCGAGCTTGCCGTGCGCCTGGGCGACGCGCTCCACGTAGCCCAGGAGGATCCGCAGGCCGATCTCGTGGCCCTGCTCGCACCGCAGCGGGTGCGCGACGTAGCGCCGCTGGCAGGCCGTCGGGTAGGTGCCCGCGAGGGGCGCCGTGTCCGTCGCGGTGATCCCGATCCCGGACGGCGTGCGCGCGGCATGGAGGGCGTGGCCCAGGAAGGGCGTCGGCGGCCCGAAGGGGTCGATGTCCAGGTAGTCGTACGGCGACTCGGAGAGGCGCTTGCGGAGGTCCCCGTGGAACACCTCGCCGCGGAGGCCGTTCCGCTCCAGGTTCGCGCGGATGAGAGCCGCGGCGTCCGGGGACAGGTCGGCAAACCCCAGGTCCGGGACGCCGGCCTCGAGGCCCATCCGGATCCCCCACGCTCCGGTCGCGGCGAGTCCGTCCAAGACCCGCGCCGGCTTCACGGGCCAGCGTGCGAGGGCGAGGGCGCTCAGGTCGCGGTTCACGGCCATCGTGGGGTTGTAGAACGGCCACGGGCCCTTCGTGCCGGGGCCCTTGCGCCGCGGCACGTCCGGGACGAGCAGCCGGGCGCGGCCCTCGACGACCTCCGTCACGGGGAACGGGAAATCCACGGGGCCCGAATCGCGGCCCGCCAGATACGTCTTCGGGTCAGAGGACCTCGCCCTTCATCAGCTTCACGATCTTGTAGGGCAGCAGGTTGCGGTTGACCATCGTGACCTCGAGGATGCGGATGTCGTCGCGGCGCCGGATGTCCTGGAGGAGCGGATTGCGCGATTTCTTGTGGAGGGTGAGCAGCAGGGGCTTGTCCGCGTCCAGGGCGTCCTTCACCGCCTGGACGAAGTTGGGGGACTCGACCTCCATCTTGCCCACCTCGTCGATCACGATGACGTCGGCGCCTTCCGTGGCCCGCCGCAGGGCGTTCACGCCGACCTCCTCGAGCGCGCTGACGTCGATGCCGAAGCGGCCCACCATGACCTTGGACTCGATCTCCCGTGAGGCGAAGACGCGCTTCTCCTTCGTGGTCCAGTCAAGGACGTAGAAGCCCTCGCGCCGGTTGCGCTTGACGATGGGCTCGGTGATCATGCCGCCGACCTTCTTGCCGTCGGCCTCGAGCATCTCGATCACTTTCAGAAGGCAGTAGGTCTTGCCTGCCCCGGGGAGGCCTGTGATCCCGATCTTCAACGCCTCACCCATTCGGGCAGCACTCCACCGCTCCCCATACGCGGCGTTCTATAAAAAGCGTCACCGGACGCGCGCGGGCCGAATCGGAACGTCAACTGGACCGGGCGGGGACGCTGCTCGGGGCCGGCGAGGCCGGCGGGGCGGACGCGACGGCCTCCTCGCGCCGCACCTTCCGGACCATGAGCGTGGGGGTCGCCGTCTTCCGGGCGATCTGGTCCTGCATCGGCCCGAAGGCGAACTGGGTGAGCCGCCACTCGCTGCTCGCCCCCAGGACGAGCAGGTCGTAGGCCGCGGCCTCCCCGACGACCGTGTCCACGACATTCCGGTTGCGGACCATCTTCTCCTCCACCGCCACGTCGTGCGTGCGGCACATCTCCGCGAGCCGGGACGCGTAGGCCTTCTCCTTCTCCGCCTCCAGGTCCGTCTGGACCACGCTCAGGATGGAGATGGCCGCCTTGTGCTTCTTGGCGAGCAGGATCGCGTAGCCCGTCGCGTAGGACACGTGCCACTCGGGTGCGTTCATGATCAGGATGCGGTCCAGCTTCTCCTTCATGCCGCCCGCCTTGAAGACGACCACGTCGCACGGGGCCTCCTGGACGAACCGGTCCAGGTTGGACCCCAGGATCCTCCCGTGGCGCAGGCCGCCCTTCCACCCGGCGATGAGCAGGTTGACGTCCTCGTCCCGGATGTTGTCCAGGATGGCGTCGTAGACGCGGTGGCTGACCTCGACGCGCGCCTTGACCGCCACGCCCGCCTCCTCGGCCCTCCGGCGCAGCCGGCCGAGGGACCACCGCACCTCGCTGAGGTACAGGCGGTCGATCGCGTCGACCGGCAGGGTCTCGGGCACTTCGACGACGTGCAGGAGGGTGAGCTCTGCGTCCTCCACCTGGGCCACCAGGGACGCGAAGTCCACCAGGTCTGTGCGCTCGAGGTCGTCGAGGGGCAGGAGGATCCGGTACCGCGGGCGGCTCGAGGGGAGCACGGAGCCGACGACCCGCGTGACGCCCGCGACGACCTCGCGCTTCTGGTACAGGTAGTGCACCACGAAGCCGATGGCGATCCACCCGATGGCGATGAACCACGCCTGGGGCTCGATCGTCCAGAGGCTCATCGCGAGCATGAACTTCGTGATGATGCCGAGGATGGGGATGAGGGGGAAGAGCGGGATCAGGTAGTACCGCTTCACGTCCGGCATCGTCCGCCGCAGGACGATGACGGCCCAATTCACGAGGAGGAACA
>JAJYKG010000141.1 GCA_021788795.1 Thermoplasmata archaeon
GCACTGCCCTTCGCCGCCAACGTCTTCGACGGCGCTCTCTTCGTGACGACGATCTGCTTCGTCGACGACCTCGCGGCCTTGATGCGGGAGGCCCACCGGGTCCTCCGGCCCGGTGGAGCCCTCGTCGCGGGGTTCGTGGACCGCGAGAGCCCTCTCGGTCGGCGCTACCGGGACGAGAGTGCACGGAACGTCTTCTACCGGGATGCCACGTTCTACTCGACGCGGGAGCTCACAGCGTCCATGGAAGGCGCGGGCTTCGAGGGGCTCCAGTACGCGCAAACCATCTTCCGCGGGCTTGAGGAGATTCAGGAGGCCGAGCCGACGTCCGTGGGCCATGGGAAGGGTTCCTTCGTGGTCGTGCGAGGCACGAAGCCCGGGCGAGCGGATCCCGCAAGACGGAGGGTGCCCGCCGACCGATGCGCCTTCAGGAACCCCGGCCCCGATAAGGACGCCCGGGGGCGCGGCTACTTGCCGAGGACGAAGTGGAGGAGGTCTCCCTCCCGCCTTTCGTCGAGAATCCGATAGCCCCGCAGGGCCACCCAGGCGGGCACGTCCGTGGGCGCCGTAAGATTGTCGGTCACCAGGTGCACGGCCTCGTCATCGGATATGCTCGCCATGAGCTCGCCCATAGCGACGAGGGTCTCGGGACATTCCCCGCCGATCCCCGAGACCTCGTAATCCGGAAAGACCGCGAAGCATCGGACGCGCAGGCGGCGAATCGCGTCCTCGAACGACGCCCTCGCGTCCCGAGCCCTTGCCAGAGACGCCACGTTTTCCCCGGCGTTCGGCAGGAGGCGAGCGAACCATCCCTGCCCATACGGATCCCGGTTGGCAAGGACAGGCTTCGTCGAGAGCGCATCGTTGGCGGCCGTGATCCTACCGGCCACCGGGGCCCTCACGGCACCGAACCCGGTCGGGCTCTCGATCGTGGCGACGCTCTGGCCCCTCCCGACGTGGGTCCCGATGGGCTTCGTGCGGATGCGGGAGGTCGTTCCGGCAAGCGCGGCGAGGATGCAGGTGATCCCCAGGACGATCTCCCGTCCCTCCGGCCGGACCCACAGGTTCTCCTCGACGTCGTAGAGCAGGTCCTCCGGGAAAGGGCAGTGATCGATCTCCGTGCGGCTCACCTACCCGGGGTTTCCTGTTCCCGCGGATTCCTTCTCCCTAAGCCCTTCGACCACGACCGCGCAGGAGACGCCTCGGAAGCCGACAAGGGACGCAAATTCCTCGGACGGACGATGGGAATTCCCCTCGGACGCGAGGGGGTCGTGGAAGGCCACGAAACCCCGGTCGCAGGCCGTGACGACGACCCAATGGGGGACGTCCTCGTCCGTGACGAGCCGGGCGTCGACGAGCACGAGGGGGACCCAGGATCGGGCGAGCCAGCCCGAGATGTCGTCCAAGGAAACACCGCGGACTCGATCGGGGATCCCCGCCTCCCGGCAGCGCGCCTTCACGTCCTCGTGCAGCGCGCGGGCGACGGTGCGATTCTCCTCCGCAAGCGGGAGCCCCAGACATTCGAGGAGTTCGATGGTCTCCGCGCTCCCTTGGGTCCTCACCCCGAAGCCGCGGCGATGGGCGGCGAGGGCCAACCCTTGCCGGCTCGACGCGTACGCCTCGACGAGGTTCGCCTCTCGCCAGATGTCGATCTCGAGCTCCCGCGTCGCCGGCAAGGTGGGATCGAAGGAGCGCATCGCCATGATGAGGCACGCGGGCCCGCAGGTGAAGTCGAGGCTCTGTCGGTAGAAAGGAACGGGAGCAGCCTTGCCCAGCGGTCGCTTCAGGACGTGAGGACTTTGTCCGCCCACAGGGTCCACTCCGTCATCGCGTCGAGGGAGCTGCGTTTGGCCCTCTCGAGGAACTTCTCGTACCGGAGCGCCCTGGCGTCCATGCAGGTGCCGAGCGCGCCCACGACGGTGCCGCGTTCCGCGAGGGACTTCAACATCAACTCGACGTTGTAATCACCCCGGGGCACGGCCTGTCCGGCCTCCGCGCACGCGGCGCAATCGCCGACCCGGAAGACACGCATCTCCGGCTCCGGCCGCTTCTTGAGGAGGGCGAGCTGGGGTGCCTCGTAGGCGCGCTCCGTCCCGTAGGGCGGGTCATTCAGGATCCGGAGGAGGCACGACACGTCAGGACCACCTCCAGAGCCCATGCTTCTCGAAATGGCCAATCGGGGCGGGGCGACCGAGTCCTGTCCATACCGACACGCGTCCCACAGTGATCTCACTCTTTGTCATCCGGGACGGCCTGCCCACCCAGCTCGTCACGCAGGGCGTTGAGGAGGGCCGTCGCCACATGCTGCTTCTCCTCCGCCGAGAGCCCCGCCAACACGTTGCTCATGCACGCCCCCATCATCCCCTGCATGAACGCGATCTTGTCTTCGAGGGTCATGCCCTGGAAGAGCGTGCCGACCATTTGGTTCATCATCCTTACCATGCCCTCCGCTCCCATCTTGCCAGCCACGCTCTCGGCCATGGCGCCCATCATCTTGTCCATCATCGCGGTTCCTCCTGCGCTATTTCTCCGCCAGCGGTTGCGCCAGCGAGTAATACACGTTGCGCCCGCGCTTCTCGGCCTGGACCAATCCCGCGTCTTTCAAGACGCGGAGGTGGTGCGACACCGTCGCTTGCGCCAGGGTGAGCGCCTCCGTCAAGTCTTCCACGCACATTTCCTTCTCCGAAAGGAGCTTGACGACCTTCAGACGCGTCTCGTCTGCGAGGGCGCCAAACAGCTGCGCGGGTTCGGCGGTCTGAATCGCGTCCGGGTGCGGCGCCGCGGCGAGGGAAGACATCATCCGAGCACAGGCCTCCCATGGCGCAAAGCCGGCCGGGCCTGCTTCGGGCATCCGTTGCATGAACGGGGGTCCCATCCTCGTGCGCCCACGGGTACCGTCACCCACGGCCCGGCGTTCCGTCACGTCCCGCGTCAGCTTCAGCAGAAACTCCTGCCTGGCGGCGGGTTCCAAGTCCGCGAACAACTTTTGAACGAACTCCATCTTCTCCGCGCGGCTCAGGCCCTCGAACGCTTTCGCGATGAGCCGCTCGGCCAGGGTGTCGGACAAATTATCCGCGATGGTTCTCACCCTCCGTTCTGGCTTTCGTTCGGAGCACAGCCCCCGCGATCCGGCGGGGCGAAGGCCGCCTCCCTACCACCACCCACCGCAGCATACTTGCCACGGATAGAACCCTGTGGTCCGACGGAACGCTTCCCACGGAGGCAAGGCGAACGCATTGGGCTGCTGCCGCTCTAAGCGCTCCAGCCGTTCGTCCACGCTCGCGTTGGTGCGCGACGCGGTGGCGCCCTCTCTGCCCTCGCCGCGAATCAAACGCTCAAGGAGCGCCAATTTCTCCTCCTGGCTCAACCCTTCCAAGAGATTCTCGAGGTCCGTCATGCGCCTCGCATAACCCATCGCCATATTTAGATTCTACGATTTGTCTGGTAATTACATCGCCCTTTCCCGATGGATTGTCAAACGGCTGACCTGAGGGGGGTTCCTAGCCCGGCTTTCGCAGCGTGACCCTGAACAGCCGCCTGGGCAGCTCTCCCTCTTCGAACTCGTCCACGGAGACGGGGTCGTAGCCGCTCGCCAGGCGACGGACCTTTTCTCGGCTCAAGAAGTGGACGACGAACCCTCCCATTTCGTACAGGTCTTCTCCACGACGGATTCCTTTGCCATAGTGAGGGTCATTCGTATTTCGCGCGGTGTAGACGTTGAGGCCCCCCGGCTTTACCACCCGCCAGATCTCACGGGAGAGGGAGCCCAGTTCGGATTCCGTTAGCGCCATACAATACAGCATGTGCGAATAGCAAGCATCAACCGATTCATCTCCGAACGGGAGCGGATTTCTCACGTCGTGACGCATTGCCGTAACGGACGCCGACAACCCGAGGACTCGCGCCCTTCGGCGTACGGCCGCGACGGCCTTCTCACTGTAATCGAGTGCATGGACCTGGAATCCACATTGCGCCAGAAAGAGGGCATCTCGGCCTTGGCCGCAGCCCAGCTCGAGGATCTTCAGCTTGCCCTCTTGCTTGAAAAGTTCGACCGCCTTCCGGACCGGATCGCTAGGATCCTTTCCGAACATATTCGGATGCCGGGAGAAGGTGCGGTCCCAATGCGGACGTTGTCGGTTCAGGAGCTTCCGATCCGGACGCGCTCGCGCCACGTTCATTGAGCGTCCTCTCCCGTTCAATACGCCATCTGCCCTCTTATCTCTTCGGCCACGGCGCTTCGGGTAAAATCGTCCATCGTCCACCCGTCGCGAAGCGACTTCCAAGGGGGACCTAGGGGCTGCGCCGGCGAGCCGGCATCCCTTTCGTCGCATCGCTCCGCAGGGGGCGCCCTGTGGATTTCGTCCCTGCGCTGCCTGCCCCAAGCACCTGGTGCCAAACCTGCGATCACGCGCCTCGCCGCGAATTCAGATGGACTGGCCTGAGGCGAGCCGGGCTGCCTTTCGTGCTCCCTTGCAGGCGAACTTCATGCGGCAGACTTCGCCCTCGGGCTTGATGCCGGCCGGACACAAGTCCCCACGGGTGTTGCTCGCAGCGGCCCATGGTCGGCCCGGGACCGCGCTCAACGTTGCCCACGACCAGCCCGGAACGGGTAGCGTCCGAGTTCTCGCAGGATCCGCGGGTCTCGTCCCGCTGGCGGATCGCCTCGGTCTTCGAGCCGATGAGTCGGGCATGAACTCCTCCCATCCCGGCGCGGAAAATCGACGATAGTATCCGGTGACCTTCCGCGGAGCTGCGCTCGGACGACCCCCAGCATTCCGGAGCTCCCTGTGGAGATCATCCGCTCGGCGACAACGATCGGCTCCGTCTACGAACTCGCGGCTTCGCTACGCGGACCCCACCGGGGCCCCCAGACCGGGAGGCCTCGTCGCGTCCGAACGACTTCCCACAGGTGAGAACCTTTTTCCTGTTGCAACCCTCTAGCTGGAACGAAGTTGGATGTCCGAACCTCCTAGGGATGTGACGACGGAGGGGTGGCAATCCGCGGTGCTGAAGTCCTCGCGGCTCGTCGCGGTGGCCTTCTGGCACGAGCAGTGCGCCTGGTCCAAGCGCCTGGATTCGGACTTCGCGGCGGTGGCGGCAGAGCGGTCTTCCAAGATGGCGTTCTACAAGACTCATGTTTTCCGGGAGCCCGAAATCGCCCGGAGGTATGGGGTCATGAGCACGCCGACGATCAAGTTCTTCTGCGCGGGCCGTGAGATCCATGAGATCGTGGGCTACCGTGCGAAGGCGGCACTCCTCAAGGAAGTCGACGCGGTGCTCGCGAACTCCGACGACTGCCTGCGATTCAGCACTCCGATAGACGGGACGTGACGGTGTATCCGGTCGAAGGCCTTCCGAGGACTTGCCTGTGCGAGGAGTGCGGGCTGAGGAACTCAAACGAACGGACCGCCCAGCGGCGCGTCGAGTCGTGTTCCCTGGAAATCACCGCCTAAGGAGCGTGTCCGCGGGTCCCGAACTCGTCGCGATAACCAAGCACATGGCCCCGGAGGGGCCTGAGCGCCCGACCCTCGGGTGTTGACGTCGAGGGGTCCGAAAATGCCTCCCCTGCGCACACACCATGACGCGGGCGGGTTCCCGCCATCGAGGTGGCTCCCGCGGAGGGTGCCTGGCGCGCCGGTCATGTCAAGGCCCCTTGTACAGATCGGTCCGCACCTTCGTAACCTTCAGGGGAAGCTCGTGTATTGCAGCGCGATGGCCTCGGCGTCCCATAGCGTGACGGACGGGGTCGGTGGGACCTGCGTGCCGTTCACGTACAGGGCGGTCGGCGTTCCAAAGGACTTTCCCCAGACGGCAAAGAAGTCCCCCAGATTGTACAGGCGGTTCACGTCGGACTCGATGAGGATGGTGCCGC
>JAJYKG010000142.1 GCA_021788795.1 Thermoplasmata archaeon
GCCATCAAGACCGCCCACATCTCCGAGTACCTCGCGACGCCGACCGCGGAGTTCGTCGGGATCACCGCGAGCGACATCCTGAACTACGACCTGCCGACGGACGTGCTCACGCCGCGCGACGTCGCCGCGCTCAACGCGGAGCTCTCCGACCCGCGCTTCAACGACGAGTTCTGGCGCAACGAGATCCAGACGATGCTCCAGATCAACAAGAAGGCGGAGCAGCAGGCCCTCGCGAAGTACGGCCTCGACTACGTCACGGACACGTACCTGCCGGAGAAGCTGGGCGCGCTCGGCCTGATGTGAGCGTCACCGCGACTCGGGAGGCCTCTCCAGGACGCTCCCGAGCGTCCCGTCGACCCACACGGAGCGATACCTCCCGCTCCCGTTCGCCGCCATCGTGAACTTCCAGACCGGGAGGAGGCAGAGCTCCGGGCGCTCCGTGAGGACCCTCGCGCCGAAGGAACGCTGCACGATCTCCCGCGCCTGCGACGGACCCACGCGCGCGATGGGCACGGGGTCGCCGATCTTGTGCGCCGGCCCGGGCTCGAGCGCGGCCTTGGACGCCAGCGGCTCGAGGTGCGGCGCGTCTTTGCGCGGGAACTCGTGGAAGCGGAGGCCGCCGCTGACGACGTGCGCGAGCTTCCCGGAGACCGCGTTCACGTAGAACTGCCTCGCAATCCGGCCGCCCTTGCGGCCGAGCGGGATCTCGGCCTCGACCCGCCACAGCGGCACGAAGTAGAACTCCTTCCCCGTGAGGTGCTCCTTCGGGATGAGCAGCATGCGGCGCTCGATGGAGTCCTCCGCCCGCTTCGTGGCCTCCACAAGCGGGTAACGCAGGGGCAGCCAGGCCACCGTCTCGGGCAACCCCCGCCGCACGTCGAAGCCGATCGTCGGGTCCCAGTACGCCTCCCGGCCGTCCACCTCCTCCGTTCGGAGGAGGCGGGCCTCCGCCATCTTCCGCAGGAGGATGGAGAGGAAGCGCCCGTCCACGGGGGTCATCCCCGCGATTTCCTCGAGGCCGTACATCCCCGGGTGGTCCTCGAAGATCCGCAGGACTCGGAGGCCGACGCCCTCCTCGACCTCGGCCCTGGCCGCGGACCTCGCCGCGCGGGTGGCGGCCGCGGCGAGCTTCTGCCGCTTCGCCGCCTTCTCGTCCGGGGGCGGCTTCGGGGCCGCCGCCACGGCGTGGGCCGACTGGATCTCCTTGAACTTCTCCTCCGGCACGACGACGTGGTGGGTCGCCAGCCCGCGGACCTCGAGCGTCTCCACGCGGCCCAGGTGCTCCGGGGAGAGGAGGATGAACTGGCCCGCCTTCAACGAGGGCGCCAGCGAGAGCACGCCGTCCGGGTCGCTGGGGTGGAGGGAGCCCACGAGGTGGCGCACGCGGTCGAGGTCCTGCTTCGCGAGCAGGCGGCCCAGGGCCCAGGTGTTCGCCTGGCCCAAGGCCTTGTAGTCCAGGTCCGTGACGTTCTGCGTCGCGACGACCAGGCCGACGCCGTACTTGCGCGCCTGGCGGAAGAGGAGGGAGAGGAACTTCTTGGCCGGCGGGTTCTTCGGATGGGGCGGGCAGAGGCCCGCGACCTCGTCGATGTAGAGGACGAGGCGCAGGTGCCCGTTCGTGGACGAGACCATCCAGTGGTAGACATCCTCGCAGAGGGTCGCCACGACCATCTCCCGCTCGGACGGGCTCCGCAGCCCGCCGGTGTAGACGATGTTGACCGGCGTGCGCCCCTTCGGCGCCCAGCTCACCATCTCCTTCACGTCGAGCGGCGGGCCGGCGGTGAACAGGAGGCCCTTCGCCCCGACCGTCATCGCCTTCGCGCGCCGCACGAGCGCGGAGCGCTCCTTCCTCGACATGAGGGCGGCCTCCACGCCCGGCTCGCGCTCGAGGATGTGCGGGAGCTCGGAGACCTCCCTGGGCCACCTCCGCGCCCTCCACGCGTCCTGGAGCGCGAGGTAGATCGTGTCCTTCGCCCGCGAGCCCGCGTCCGACGCGAGCGTGTAGCCCATCGCGGCCGCGAGCCCCTCCGCGATCGCGTCCACGTATACGACGGCGTCCTCCTGGGCCTCGAACGCGGGCGCGTCCTTGAGGGGGTTCAGGCTCCGCGGGACGCCGTGCCGAGAGCCGGGCGTGAGGATCTGCACCGCGGCGTGCGCCCAGTACTCGTCCTTCGCATCCTCCGGCGTGGCGTGGGCCTCCGCGGCCTCCTGGGTCGCGGCGATGGCCAAGGACGCGAGGTCCCCCTGGCTGTCCACCGCGACGACGGGCACGCCGGCCCGGACGGCCTCCTCGAGGATGGCCTTCCCCAGGACCGTCTTCCCGGAGCCCGTGGCCCCGAGGATCACGACGTGGCGGAGGAGGTCCTCTTCGGGCAGCCGAATCGGCTCTCCGGTGTCCGGGTTCGTGCCGAGATACAGGGGCATGGCTCCGCTTCCAGGGACGTCCTCCCCAGCTTAGCTCCCGCGCCCGGATATAGGTTGTGCGGGCTTCCCGGGGCATCCGTACGCCGAACTACTGTAATTACGGTACGGGCCGAGGGTTCTTACGAAGCGCGCCGCCCAAGGGGACCGAAGCGTTTCGAAGGACCGTGCCTCGATGTTCTATGAAGTCCGATTCCATGGCCGCGGCGGCCAGGGGGCTGTCATGGCCGCCCAGGCCCTGGCGGTGGCGGCGTCCCACGACGGGTATTCGGCCATCGCGTTCCCGTTCTTCGGGGCGGAGCGGCGCGGCGCACCCGTGCTCGCCTTCACCCGGTTCGGGGAGGAGCGGCTCCGCGTGCGCACGCAGGTGTACGAGCCCCACTTCGTCGTCGTGCTCGACGAGAGCCTCGTCGAGACGGTCGACGTGCTCGCGGGCCTGCGCCCCGGCGGCATGGTCATCGTGAACACGACGCGCGCGCCGGACCGCCTCGTGCTGTCCAAGAAGGCCAAGTCGGCGACCGTGGACGCGACCACGATCGCCCTCAAGCACACGAAGCAGGCGGCCGTGAACACGGCCATGCTCGGCGCGTTCGCGAAGGCGACCGGGCTCATCACACTCGAGGGCGTCGAGGCGGGGATCATGGAGGTCTTCGGCCGGCGCCTGTCCAAGGAGATCGCGGACCGCAACGTCGCCGCCGCGCGGGCCGCCTACGAGGCCACCCGGCTGGGGGAGGGGGACAGCGGCCGGGTGTACGCCAAGGCGACCAAGTGGCTCCCCACGGCCCAGGAGCTCCCGCCGGGGCTCGCGACGCCGCCCATGGAGACGCCCTTCGGCCGCGTCGGCGTGGGCAGCTCGCCCTCGAACCTCACGGGCGGCTGGCGCGTCAACAAGCCCGTCCTCGACGGCGCCGAGTGCACGAACTGCCTCCTCTGCTGGTTCTACTGCCCGGACGGCAGCATCACCCGCGGCGAGAAGATCGTCGAGATCCACTACGAATACTGCAAGGGCTGCGGCATCTGCGCCGCGGTCTGCGCCCCCAAGGCGATCCACATGGAACGCGAGATCGAGGAAGAGGTGAAGGCATGATCGAGATGAAGCCGGCCGTCAAGCTGCCCACCACGGGCGAGCGCCGCATGGTCACCGGCGACTACGCCGCAGCGTGGGGCGCCATGGTCTCCCGGCCACAGGTCGTCGCCGCCTACCCGATCACGCCGCAGACGATGATCATCGAGCACCTCGCGGAGTTCCTCGCGGCGGGCAAGTTCGACGCGGAGATGATGCGCGTCGAGTCCGAGCACAGCGCCATGTCCGCGGTCATCGCCGCCGAGGCCACGGGCGTCCGCGCGTACACGGCCACGTCGTCCCAGGGCCTCGCCCTGATGCACGAGCCCCTGTTCGTCTCCCCGCCCATGCACCTGCCCATCGTCATGTCCGTCGTCAACCGCACGGTCGCGTCGCCCCTGGGAATCTGGGTCGAGCACAACGACACGATGCCCCAGCGCGACACGGGCTGGATGCAGATCTACGTCGAGGACGGCCAGGAGGCGCTCGACATGGTCCTTCAGGGCTACAAGGTCGCGGAGCAGCCGCTCGTCGAGCTGCCCATGATGATCGGGATGGACGCGTTCCTCGTGTCCCACACGATTGAGTCCGTCGACCTCATCTCCCAGGAGGACGCGGACGCGTTCCTGCCGCCCTACAAGCCCGTCCACGCCTACCTGGACCCGCAGCGCCCCATGGTCGTCGGCGCCGCGGCGCCGCCGGAGTACATCCAGGAGGTCCGATGGGAGACGGACCTGCGGATGCGCCGGGCCGCGGAGTTCCTCGAGGAGACGGACCGGGAGTTCGGCCGGAAGTTCGGCCGGACCTACGGAGGCATGATCGAGACGTACCGCCTCGAGGACGCGGACGTCGCCCTCATGACCCTCGGCACGGTCACGTCGACCGCGCGCGAGGTCGTCGACCGCCTCCGGGCGCAGGGGGAGCGCGTCGGCCTGATCAAGCTCCGCTCCTTCCGGCCGTTCCCCGCGGAGCGGCTGCAGGACGCCACGGCCCACCTCAAGGCCTTCGGCGTCTACGACCGCGCCGTGTCCTACGGCGTCGGCGGGCCGAGCTACATCGAGGCCCGCAACGCCCTCTACGACACCACGACGATGCCCATCCTCTCGTTCCTCGCGGGCCTCGGGGGCCGCGACGTGACGCCGCAGGACGTGGAGCTCATGTTCAAGAAGACCCTCGCGGCCGCGGGCCGCGGGCGGAGGGCCAGCGGCGTCCACTGGATCGGCACGCGGGGGGTGAGCCCATGACGACGGTCAAGGACCTCCCGCGGGAGGACTACTTCCTCTCCGGGCACACGGCGTGCCCGGGCTGCGGCGGCGCCATGGTCGTGCGCGAGGTGATGAAGGTCCTCGGCCCGAACACGGTGGTCTACATGCCCGCGTCGTGCCTCCTCATCTTCAGCGACATGTACCCGTACAACGCGTTCAAGGTCCCGAGCCTCCAGATCCTCTTCGAGACGTCGGCGATCGCCGCGGCCGGCGTCAAGCGCGCCCTGAAGCGCCTCGGGAAGGACGACACGACCGTCGTCGCGTTCGCGGGCGACGGCGGCACGGCGGACATCGGGATGCAGGCCCTCAGCGGCGCCGCGGAGCGCAACGAGGACATCCTCTACGTCTGCTACGACAACGAGGCCTACATGAACACGGGCATCCAGCGGTCCGGCACGACGCCGTTCGGCGCGTGGACGACCACGACGCCGCTCGGGAGCACGTCCGAGGGCCAGGGCAAGAACGAGTTCAAGAAAGACGTCCCGCGCATCCTCATGGCCCACGACGTCCCCTACGTCGCCACGGCGAGCCTCGGGTTCCCCGCGGACTTCCTCAAGAAGGTGGACAAGGCGAAGGCGAAGAAGGGCTTCCGGTACCTCCACGTCCTCGCGCCCTGCCCCGTGGGCTGGCGCGCGGAGTCCGACAGCACGGTGGACCTGGCCAAGCTCGCGGTGGAGACGGGCATCTTCACCCTCCTGGAGTACGAGGACGGCGTCCTGACGCTCAACCGGGAGCCGCGGTTCACTCCGGTGCGCGAGTACCTGAAGCTGCAGGGCCGGTTCAAGCACCTCTCCGAGGGGCAGATCGCCTCCATCGAGCGCTGGGTCAAGGACAAGTGGGAGCGAGACCGCGCCCTCGCGAAGGCCCTCGGCCCCAAGCCCAAGGTCCCCGTCGCCATCGTCCGCTGACGCCCGTCGCGCTCAGGCCGGCGGCTCCTTCCGCCGGCGCCTCGCGGCCAAGACGAGGACCAGCGCGGCGACCAGGACCGCCGCGACGGCCGCGGCGACCGCAGCGAAGGCGAGAAGGCTCGTGCCGAACGACGCGGACACGGACGCGGGCCCGTTCAGCGTGAAGGTGGTGGCCCCGGACGACCCACGGGCG
>JAJYKG010000143.1 GCA_021788795.1 Thermoplasmata archaeon
CCCGAGATATATCCTCCGTAAGGGCTATCGGGAATGAGACTTGGGCCCGACGGTCCTCCCATGGGCCGGCGGGGTCCGGTGCCCGCGCCGCGTCTTCCTTATTCCCGCGGACCCATGACCCTCCATGCCCCGCATCCGGTACGAGCTCCCGGGCGGCCTGCGGCCGTCCCGCCTCACCGAGCGTCGCGTCTTCTACGCGCGCCTCATGGACTACGCCGCGGCGGAGCGGTGGTTCTCCGCGTTCCCGGGCGAGCGCCTCTTCGCCCTGATCCTCGGCCGCCATTCCGGCGTCTACCCGCGGCGCTTCCGTTCCCTGAAGAACCTCAGCCTCCTCGTCGAGGACGCGCGGGCCGTCCGCGACCTGCGGCCCTACCTGCTCAAGTACCTGCCGGAGGGCGTGTACTACGACCGGAACGCGTACGCGTCCGTCGCGGAGGCGCGCCGCACGCGGTTGGACTACGCGCACGCCTGGCGCAGCGGGCTCTTCTTGGGCCAGGAACTCGCCTTCGACCTGGATCCGGAGAACCTGGACTGCCCGGTGCATGGGGACATCGTCGCGAAGATGCGGCGCCACCAGGGCCTCTCGTTCTGCGACTGGGAGTTCGAGGAGACGCGGCGGCAGGCGGCGGAACTCCATGACCGCCTCGCGGCCGAATGGTCCCGGCTCGCCGTGGTCTATTCCGGCCGCGGCTTCCACGTGCACGTGCTCGACGCGGACGCCTACGCACTGACGAAGGCCGAGCGCACCGCCCTCGCGCGGCGCTACGGCCGTCGGTTCGCCCTCGACGAGTGGGTCACGTCCGGGGAGATGCGGCTCATCCGTCTCCCGTTCTCCCTGCACGGCATGGTCTCGCGGGTCGTCGTCCCGGTCCCCCGCGGTCGGCTCGACACGTTCCGGTACGACGACGCGCGCACGGTGCCCGCCTTCGTGCGGACGTGATCACTTCTTCGCCCGGCGCTCCTTGCGTCCGGAGTAGTAGGCCTTCTTCTTGGCCGACTTCTTGCCCGCCTTCTTGGGGCTCGCCTTCTTCGGCATCGCGGACCGGAAGGCGCTCTCGGGATTCAAGCCTTTCCGCGGCCGACGGCAGGTCTCCTCAGGGGGCGGACTCGCACAGGGGGTCCGCAGGTTCCCTCTCTCGAACCCGGAGGGGTGCGTAGCCCCCGGCTCCGGTGCCGAGGGCAGGGCTCGGGTTCGGGACCTCTTCGGTCCGCGCACGGGTGGCCCTCCCCGCGAAGTGGGCCTCCGCGAGGCCGGAGCGGAGGGGATGCATGGCCGCGACGTCCGGCGCGGGGACCGCGCGGTCCGATCCTCGGAACAGGGCGGCGACGCGGCGGAGGAGCCCGTCCCGCGGCGCGGCCGGAGGGAGCATCCACGCGGCCGTGGAGCTGCCGTACTCGAGCCGCGCGAAGCGCAGCGCCTCCTCGCCCCCCGACACGGGGTCCGCGCGAGGGAGCTTCCCCAGGCCCCCAGGCGCCATCATCGGATCCACCTCTGGAGGAGGAGAAGGCTCAGCTGGGCCTGGTTCCGGAGCTCGTTCACGTGCTCCTTTGCCTTGGTGTCATGCATGATTTGTTCACCCCAATGGTTGTTTGTGTGATGCAGATATTGGTTATTAAAACTTACGTTTGTACAGCCACAACCATTATATGCATCGGACTAACATCTGTTATCCTGGTGAAAACAGCATGCGTTCCTTCAAAGTGATCCGGGATCCCGCCGCTTTCGAATTGCTCGCGGACGACACGCGGCGCCGGCTCATCTATCTCCTCCGCGTCAAGGCGATGACGGTGGCCCAGATCGCCGAGGAACTGGGGCTGACCCCGCAGGCCATCTACCATCACATCCGGAAGCTGAAGGACGCCGAGATGGTCGAGGTCGCCCGCGAGGAGCGCGTCGGCCACATGATCGAGACCTACTACCAGGCCACCGCGGAGATGTTCAACCTGGCCGAGGGCGAGGTCGGGAGCGAGAAGGTCCTCGAGCAGGAGACCCGCGAGTCCCTGGGGGCGCTCAACAAGCTCGGGTTCCAGGCGGTGGCCGACCCCGAGGCGGTCGCCACGCTCGTGAAGCTCATGAAGAGCATGAAGGAGCCAGGGGCGGGGACGCCGTGGATGGACCGGGTCAACGAGCTGAAGGACGTCACCTACCTCGGGAAGCAGCAGATGCTCGAGTTCATCCACCTGGTGACCACGAGCGACAAGGAGTTCGAGGAGTTCCTGAAGTCCTACCGCGAGCTGCGCAAGACCCTGCGCTCCATGGTCGCCGAGCCCGCCGCGGTCCCGAAGAAGCGCTGAAACCCGCCGTATGACGGGACCATGGCTATGGGGTCCCGGTCTCCTGCCGCCCGCATGCAAGCACGGTTCCGCTACACGGGGATCCGCGTCCGCGACCTGGACCGATCCCTCGCGTTCTACACCGGCGTCCTCGGCATGCGGGTCATCGGGCAGGGCACGATGCCCCACGGGGGACGGTACGTCCACCTCCGCTCGCCCCGGTCCCCGCAGAGGCTCGAGCTGAACTGGTACCCGCAGGGGAGCCGGTTCTGCGCTCCTTACCGCCGCGGCGAGGAGATGGACCACCTGGCGTTCGTCGTCGACGACGTCCGGCGCGCGTTCAAGGAGCTGGTGCGCAAGGGGGCCGAGGCCGCCGTGGACCCCGCCCATTGCGAGGGCACCGAGGTCTACGTGAAGGATCCGGACGGCATCTGGATCGAGCTCCTCCAGGAGTCCGTGTTCAGGACAACCTAAAATCGCCGTCCGGGCCATCACTCCTCCCGGGCGTAGGGGCCACTTAAATACGGCCGCGCCGTAGGATTCCCCATGTCGGATCCCGGGTCCAGCCCCATCCGCGGCCTCGAGGCGATCCTCCCGAGCCGGGAGACCATCGAGGGCGCGGGCGTCCATCTGCGGCGGGCGTTCGGTGCGACGGAGGTGCCGCGGCTCGACCCCTTCCTGCTCCTGGACGACTTCCGCTCCCAGAACCCCGCCGAGTTCGTGGCGGGCTTCCCCTGGCACCCCCACCGCGGCATCGAGACGGTCACCTACATGATCGACGGCTTCGTCGAGCACGAGGACAGCATCGGAAACAAGGGCGTCATCCGCTCGGGCGACGTGCAGTGGATGACCGCGGGGAACGGGATCATCCACCAGGAGATGCCCAAACACCTGAACGACGGCAGGATGGGCGGGTTCCAGCTGTGGGTGAACCTGCCCGCGGACCACAAGATGATGGACCCGCGGTACCAGGAGGTCCAGGCCGCCCACATCCCCCAGGTCAACCCCTCGAAGGACGTCGCGGTCCATGTGATCGCCGGGCAGGTCTCCGGGGTCCGCGGCCCCGTGCGGGACATCGTCGTCGAGCCGGAGTACCTGGACGTGCGGATCCAGCCCCACGGGGTCTTCGAGCATCCCCTGACCCCGGGCCACCGGGCCTTCGCCTACGTGCTCGCAGGCCGCGGCCGCTTCGACGACGCGAGCGGCGAGGTGGTGGATTCCGAGAACCTCGTCCTGTTCCGCGACGGCGGACGGGTGCGGGTCGAGGCGATGGACCGGCCCCTCCGCTTCCTCCTCGTGTCGGGCAAGCCGCTCCACGAGCCGGTCGCCTGGTGGGGCCCGATCGTGATGAACAACCGCCGGGAACTCGAGGCCGCGGTCGAGGAGTTCCAGAACGGGACCTTCGTGAAGCACCCGCGCCCGCACGCGTGACGCTCCTCGGCCCCGCGGTCCCCGCTAGGCCCTTTCCGCCGCCGACGAGCCCCGCCCGGCCCGGCGGAAGCCGTAGTGCCAGGCGAAGAGGCCCCCCGCCAGGAGCGTGACCGCGCCCGGGACGATGGCGAGGGCCCACGTCAGCGTCCAGGCGCCGGAGAGGAACCCGATGAGCACCGCGCCCGTGGCGTCCCCCGCGAGGAACAGGTTCTCCGTGAGCCCCAGCTCCGTGCGCTGGGCCCCGGACCCGAGCCGCTCGCCGAGGAAGGTGAGGGGCACCTGGCCGCCCGCGGGCCAGACGAACGCGTAGAGGAGCAGAAAGCCGACGGCCCCGGGGACGAAGCCCCAGAGGACGAAGACCAGGTACGCGAACCCCGTCCCGAAGCCTCCGAAGACGATGAGGGGCCGCGCCCAGCCGCGGTCCGCCAGGCGACCGAAGAACATGCCGCTGATTCCCCACATGACCGAGGCCCCGACGAAGATGAAGACCGCGGTGGACAGGGAGAGCGCGCGCACCTCCACGAGGAAGAGCGGGATCCAGGAGAAGCCCGAGCCCCCCAGACCGATGAGGTACTGCAGCCCCGCGACCCACCGCACGTCCCGGTGCCGCAAGGCGGCGCGAATGTCCTTCCCCAGCTCGGGCACCCCCATGCGCCTCGGGAGGAGAAGGCCCAGCGCCGCAGCGGGCACCCCCGCGAGCACCGCCGGCGTCAGGAAGAAGATCCGCCACGTGGGCAGGACGTCATAGAGGAGGGCCACGGAGAGCCCCGCGAGGACGCTGCCCGCCACGATCCCGGTCACGTACACGCCGAGGTAGACGCCCTTCCGCGGCCCGAGGGCCTCGTTGATCCAGGCGTACGCCATGACGTTGTACATGCTGAAGCCCGCGCCGAGGAGGAAGACGCCGACGACCAGGACCCAGGGGTTGGGGGACCAGGCCGCGAGCGCTCCGCCGGCGGTGACGCAGGCCATCCCCGCGACGGTGATGGGGCGCGGCCCGGCCCGGTCCGCGAGCATGCCCGCGAGGAACGGGCTCGTGAACCCGCCGACGCTCAGGCTCGCGAAGGCGATGCCCAGCCCGGCGTTCCCCAGGCCGAGGGTGTCCGCGACGAGGAGGGAGAGGATGGTCAGGAGGAAGACGCCGTAGGACGCGACGACACAGCCGGCGTAGAGCCAGGCGAAGACCCGCCGCGGCGAGGGGTCCCGAGGCCTCTCGGTGCGGTCCTCCGTCTCACCCGACCTCCGTGCCCGGGCAAGCGCGCGGCCGAGAAAACCCTTCCGGCACGGGCCCTCGGGGCGCGGGCCCCTCGGAGCCTTCATTACGGGTCCGCGGCATGCTCCGGCGGGGAACATGGGGAACCAGCTCATCGGCGGCTCGTGGGTGGGTGCGGCGGACGGCGAGACGTACCGGGTGCTCAACCCGGCGAACGGGGAGGTCCTGGACCGCGTGCCGAGGTCGGGGCTCGAGGACGCGCGCGCCGCGGTGGACGCGGCGCGGGAGGCCTTCGACCGCGGGCCGTGGCCGCGCAAGACGCCTGGGGAACGGCAGCTCGTCCTCCTCCGGTTCGCGGACCTGATCGAGAGGGACATCGACCGCCTCGCGGAGATGGAGGTCGACAACCAGGGCAAGACGATCAAGCAGTCCCGCGACTCGGACTTCCCGCTCGGGATCGACAACCTCCGCTTCTTCGCCGGGGCCGCGCGGACCCTGGAGGGACGCGGCTCGGCCGAGTACGGCGCCGGGGCGACGTCGTTCATCCGCCGCGAACCGCTCGGCGTGGTGGCCTCCATCACGCCGTGGAATTACCCGTTCCAGATGGCCGTCTGGAAGATCGGCCCCGCGCTCGCCGCCGGCAACACGGTCGTCCTCAAGCCCGCGAGCCCGACGCCCCTCACCTCTCTGGAATTGGGCCGGCTGGCTCTCGAGGCGGGCGTGCCGGCGGGCGCGCTGAACGTGATCACGGGGCCGGGCGCGGTCGTGGGGGACGAGCTCGCGTCGAACGACCGGGTGGACATGGTCTCCGTGACAGGATCCACGGAGGTGGGCCGGCACATCATGGAGCGGGCTTCGCGGACGACGAAGCGCGTCCATCTCGAGCTGGGCGGGAAGGCGCCCTTCGTCGT
>JAJYKG010000144.1 GCA_021788795.1 Thermoplasmata archaeon
CTTTGTGGACCTATGATTAACGGACCCGGTGGGATTCGAACCCACGACAGCCGGATTAGAAATCCGGAGCCCTATCCGTGCTAGGCGACGGGTCCGGTGCGCGGCACCGACCGCGTCGCTTAAGTATCCTCCGACCCCGGTCCGCGCGTCCCGGGCGGAGGTCAAAACCCCTTCGGGGGCCTCCCTACATACTGTCGGCACCGAGCCGTCTTGACCCGCTACTTCCTGCCCCGGCCGGAGGAGCCGCAAAATGAAGGTCATGGTCCTGGGAGCGGGTGCCATCGGTTCGCTGACCGCCACCCTGCTCGCGAGGAGCGAGCAGGTCGACGAGCTTGTCGTCGCGTCGCGGCGTCTGCCGCCGGCGCGGGCTCTCGTCAAGAAGATCGGCAAGAAGCACCTGACCGCGAAGCAGCTTGACGCGGACAAGGTCGGCGACATGACGAAGGCCTTCAAGGGCGTCGACATGGTCGTGAACCTCGTCCTCCCGCGGTTCAACCTGAAGATCATGGACGCCTGCGTGCGCGCGGGCGTGCACTACCTGGACACCGCCACGGACCTCGTCCTGACGGAGGACAAGAAGGGCGACCGGATCGAGCGGACGCCCGAGCAGATTCAGCTCGACCGGGACGACCTGTGGAAGGACCACGACCTGACGGCCATGCTGGGCTGGGGCTGCGACCCCGGTCTGACCAACGTCTTCGCCCGGCTGGGCGCGGACCGCCTGGACCGGGTGGACGAGATCCTCGTCCGGGACGGGGACAACTCGACGATTGAGGGGTACGAGTTCGCCTCCCTGTGGTCCGCGGACACGCTCATCGAGGAGGTCCAGATGGACGCGCTCGCCTACTACGATCGCCGCTTCGTGCGCCTGGGCACCGCGGAGGGCGAGGAGGTCTTCCCCTTCCCGGACCCCGTGGGTCCGCAGACCGTCTACAACGTGGACCACGAGGAGTCCAACACGCTGCCCCTGTTCATCGGCAAGGGCCTTCGGAACCAGGACTTCAAGATTTCCCTGCCGAAGGAGTTCGCGGAGTTCGTCCGGATTGGCAAGAAGTGGGGCATGACGAGGGCGGAGCCCATCCCGGTCCGCAGCAAGTTCTACAACACGACGGTCAAGGTCGCGCCGCGCGACGTGATGACCGCACTGCTCCCGGTGCCGGTCGACATGGCCTCCAAGGTCCACGGCTCCACGTGCGTCGGCACGGTCGTGAAGGGCGAGAAGAACGGCAAGCCCGCGGGCTGGTTCTTCTACACGATGATGAGCCACGACGACTGCTACCAGAAATACGGGTACCACGCGGTGTCGTACACCACGGGCGCCCCGCCCGTGGTCGGCTTCGAGATGTTCGCGCGGCACGAGATCACGCGGCGCGGCGTCTTCCCGCCCGAGGTCCTCGACCCCGTGCCCATCGTGAAGCACCTGCCTGACTGGGACCTCCCGTACGGGGAGCGGCCCGAGGTCGCGGCCTAGGCCGCCGTCCGCCCGCGGCCCCGGAGGGCATAAGTACCCCCTCCCCCGGGCCGCGGGAACCGTTATTACCCTCCCCCGTGTCGGGACCGCCCTAGGGAAAACGAGGTTCTGACACGATGAAGGTCGTCGTCCTAGGCGCCGGGGCCATCGGCTCCGTGTCCGCCACCCTGCTGTCGAAGAGCCCTGCCGTCGAACGCCTGGTCGTCGCGGACCGCAGCCTCGAGGCCGCCAAAGGCCTCGCGGAGACGCTGGACCGCGGACGCGTGGAGGCGATGCGGGTGGACGCGGGCAAGGTCGATTCCATGGCGGAGGCCTTCAAGGGCATCGACGTCGTCCTGAACCTCGTCCTGCCGCGGTTCAACCTGAAGATCATGGACGCCTGCCTGAAGGCAGGCGCGCACTACATGGACGCGGCCACGGACCTCGCGCTCGCGAAGGAGAAGCCCGGGGAGGCCGTCAAGGCCCCGCCGGAGGCGCTCCAGCTCGCGTACGACGACGCGTTCAAGCAGGCCGGCCTCATCGGCCTCCTGGGGATGGGCCAGGACCCCGGGATCACGAACGTCATGGCGCGGATGGGCGCGGACCGCCTCGACGAGGTCCAAGAGATCGAGGTCCGGGACGGCGACAACGGGAGCATCGAGGGCTACCCGTTCGCCTCCCTGTGGTCCGCGGACACCCTCATCGAGGAGGTCCTGATGCCCGCTCTCGCGTTCCGCGAGGGGCAGCTCGTCCGCCTCGGGAGCCTCCAGGGCGAGGAGGTCTTCGACTTCCCGTCCCCCGTCGGGCCGCTCACCGTGTACAACGTCGACCACGAGGAGACGAACACCCTGCCCCTGACGATCGGGAAGGGACTCCAGGCCATGGACTTCAAGATCGCGATCCCCAAGGACCTCGCGCACGCCCTCCTCGTGTTCCAGCAGTTCGGCCTCCACCGCGGCCACCCCATCGAGGTGGAGGTCAAGTCGACCGGCGAGAAGGTCAAGGTCGCGCCGAGGGACATGCTCGCGGCCCTCATGCCCGATCCCAAGACGCTCTCGGGCAAGGCGAAGGGCGCGGCCTGCGTCGTGGTGACGGCCCGCGGCCTGAAGGGCGGCGCGAAGTCGGGCTGGATGTTCTGGCAGACCCTGGACCACCAGGAGTGCTACCGCAAGTACGGGTTCAACGCGACGTCGTACCCGGTCGGCGCGCCCATGGCCATGGCCACGGAGATGATCGGCCGCGGGGAGATCGAGCGCCGCGGCGTCTTCCCGCCCGAGCTCCTCGACCCCGCCCCGTTCCTGAAGCACTTCCCCGGGTACGGGATCGTCATCCAGGAGAAGCAGCTGGCCTAGGCCACGTCAGCGGCCGTCCGCGAGGCCCTCGTAGCCGCCGAGCCCGGTGGCATGCCGCACGGCGTGGACTGCCGCGCGGGACACCTCCCGCACGGCGACATGATGGAGGGCGTCGAAGGCCAGAGGGTCCAACCGCCGGGGTGGCCTCCTCCCCGTGCAGAACCCGAGGATCGTGTCCCCGTCCGTCGAGAGGTGGGCGGGGCGGACCGCGAGGGCGAGCCCGTCGTGGGCCAGCTCGACGAGGCGCGCGAGCTGCTCGTGGTCCAGGGGCGCGTCCGTGCCCAGCACGCCGATCGTGGTACCGTACCGGACCGACGAGCGCCGGAGGTACGAATCCAGCACGTCGTCCATCTCGAGGAAGCCGGCCTTCCCGGCGCGGTGGGTCCCCGCGATGGTCCGCCCCTCCGAGACGTCGTAGACGTTCCCGACCGAGTTCGTCACGATCATCGCGCCGACGGTCCAGGGACCCACCCGGGAGGCGCTGCTCCCGAGGCCGCCCTTCGTGCCGAGGAGACCGCGAGCGTCGTAGAACGGACCCACGGTCGCCCCGGTCCCCGCGCCCACGGTCCCCTGCGCCACGCGCCCCGACGACGCATGGTCGCATGCCCGCCGCCCGAGGGCGATGTAGTCGCGGCCCTGGAGCGGGCCGAAGTGAACGTCATAGATGTTCGTGCCCATGATCGCGGGCATCTTGCCGCCGCCCCGCGGCTCCGCCAGCCCTTTCTCGAGGAGGAAGCTCCGGATCCCGACGGAGGCGTCGTACCCGTAGATGTCGCCCCCCGTGAGGAAGAGGGCATGGCGATGGATGAACGTCTTCCCCAGGTCCGAGGCGGCGGTGTCGAAGCTCCCCGGCCATCCGCCGCGCATGTCGGCGAAAGCCATCGCGGGCGGTTCGACGAGGACGACGGTCGTCCCCGTCCGCCGTTCCAGGTCCGTCGCGTGCCCCACGCGCACGCCGCGGAGGGCCGTCAGGGTCGCGTTCGGGGGCATGGCTACGGCCGCCAGGTCGGCGGCGGAAGGGTTTCCATCGATAAAGACTCGCTGCGGGCTAGGCGCCCCGCGCGTCCACCTGGAACGTGATGCCGCGCGTCTCGAGTTCGCGCTGGATGGGTTCCGGCGGGAGCTCCTCCGCGGTGAGCACGCCGGGACGGAGCGTCTTCCCCTGCGCCAGGAGGGCGATCGCCGCAGCCATCGCGCCCGCGGTGAGGTAGCGCTCCGCGGTGGTCCCGAGCTTGCGGTTCGCCTCGCGGTGGTCCACGAGGATCGCTGCGCGGGCGCGCGCCGCGCTCCCGTCGGGTCTCGTCCCGAGGGCCTCGGAGACGATCGCCAGGGTCCCTGCCAGGGGGCCCGTCAGGGTCGAGGGCTCCGGGAAGGTCTCCAGGAACGCGTCCCGGAAGGTCATGCGGGTCCCGGCCAGCTGGATGCGCTTGTCCTCCGCCAGGAGGCCCAGCGCGTGGAGCGAGACGATCGCGCGGACGAGGTCGGGGTTGATGTCGTGCTTGTACACGACGCGCCGCACGGGGCGGCCGAGGCGCCGCGGCAGGGTGAGGACCTCCTCGTGGTAGAACGTGTAGAGGTGCCGCGTCCCGACGGGCGCGGGGAACTCGTAGTCCTCCCCGCCGCTCACGTAGGGCTGCGGAACGGCCTTCCCGTCCTCCCACACGATGGGCGGGGAGAGCGCGTCGCGGAGGAAGACGGCCCGCGAGTAGAGGGGGTATCCCGCGATGGCGCCGGAACCCGCCGCGGCCTTGAGGATCCGGATCTCGTCGACCTCCTGCAGGCGGTCCGCGGCGGCCCGCGCCATGAGGCTCGAGATCCCGGGGTCGGAGCCCATGGAGACCACCGCGCTGAGGCCGCGGTCCTTCCAGACCGCGTCCAGGTCGAGCTGCGCCAGGATCCCGGGCTTCTCCGCCACGCTCGCGGGGCTCATCGCCCACGGGTCCACGTAGCCGCATCCCGCCTCCAGGCATGCGGCCATGAGGGGGAGGTTGTACTCGGGCAGGGTCGCGTTCGCCGCGACGTCGACGTCCTCCAGGATCGGGCCCAGGGTCTCCGGCCGATCCACGTCCCCCTGGAGGGGATGCACCGCGGCGGTCCGGCCGATCGACTTGAGGGCCCTCGACCGGTCCCCGCGCTTGTCCACGAGCACGAGGTCCGTCACGCGCGGATCCGCGGCGAGGTCGAGGGCGATGATCCGTCCCAGGCCCCCGGCGCCGAAGACGGCGACCTTCACGTTCGGTTCGAGGGGTCCTGTCGGGTCTTCAAGGTTTGCTCCCGATTTTCTTTGGCGGCGGGTCCGCCCCGGCCGGCGGGTGCCATTTGTGGTTATGGCGCACGCGAACCGCGACGGAAGGACTTTATAGCAACAGCGACGAGGGGAGGCGCGCCGAAGCCCTCCGGCGCAAGCCGGCCCCAGGCGAACTCATGTCGACCCAGATGAGCCCTGCGAAGGGCAGGACGAGCGGCGTCGCTCCGCGCGAGATCCTCCTCATCGACGCGAACGAGGACCACCAGACCTTGAGCGCGCTGGCCCTGGGCCGCAGCGGGTTCAAGGTCACCGCGGTCGCCTCGGGGAGGGACGGCCTACGCCTCGCCTTCTCCCAGCCCTTCGATGCGATCATCCTGGACCACAAGGTCCGCGACGCCTCCTCGTTCGAGATCCTCGGAGGGCTCGTGAGGCGGCTCCCCCACACGCCCAAGATCTTCGTCGTCGCCCCGGGCGGGGAGGACCAGGCCGTGAAGGCCCTGAACTCCGGCGCGTCGGGCTACCTGGTGAAGACGGCGCGGTACAACGAGGTCCTCCCCATCGAGGTCCAGGAGCAGATCGACAAGGCCCGGACCCGGGCGCGTCTCGAGGAGCAGGGTCGGGCCCTGGAGGACGGGTTCGCGGAGCGCCGCGAGACCAAGGAGGCCCTCCGCGTCTTCGAGGACCGGCTTGGGGTCAGGAGCGAG
>JAJYKG010000145.1 GCA_021788795.1 Thermoplasmata archaeon
CCGCGGGCGAAGAAGCTCCGGAAGTCCGTGAAGTCGAATGTGATGTTCAGGTTGTGGTCGAAGCCCATGCCGGAGACCCACGCCGCCTGGAGGTCGTAGGGGCTGTGCGTCGGATAGCCGGAGGGCGTGACCCCGCCCCAGTCCTTCGGGGGCAGGAGGGCGAGCTGCGGCACGTCGGCGTAGGAGCCGTTCGGGATCACGTACATGATCGCGCGGTGGATGATCGGCGTGGCCGTCGGGTCGTACGCGAGGCGGAAGATGATCACATCCCCGTAGTCGCCGTAGGTCGAGTACCCGGTGGCCCTCCCCTGCAGGTACGTGATGACGTCGCTCCGGGCGGGCGCCGCCTTCACGAAGACGAGGTCGCCCGTGTCGATCACGCCGATGTACGACGTGGTCTCGCTGTGCTGCATGGACCCGCTCTCGACGACCACGAGGGGAGGCCACACCCCCGTGTACGCGTAGATGGCCGCGAGGATCACGACGACGATGATGACCGCGATCGCCACGTCCCGCACCCACGCCTTCCACCCGTCCTGCGAGGACTTCTCGTCCTCCTCGTCCTCCCCCCCGGACGGGCGGCGTTTCGTCATGGGCGCGTCCCAACCGCCTTCCCCCTATAAAGGTCCCGTGGGACGGCCCTAGAAGTCGAAGACGGAGATCGCCTTGCGCACCGGATAGGCGACGTTGTGCACCGGCACCAGGGGACCGGGCTCGGCGAAGGCGTCGAGGGTCTGCCGCGGCGCGCGGAGCTCCGCGAAGGGGATGCCCTTGTGGATGTGGCCGTGGATCACGAGCGTGGGCCGACGGCGGAGGACCACGGGCTCGAGCGCCTTGCACCCGAGTTCGGGACGCCACGCCTCCTTCTCCTTGCCCATCGTCGCGTACGTCGGCGGGTAGTGCGTGAGGAGGATCCTCGCGTCGTCCCCCGCCGCGAGGTGGTCCAGGGTCTCGATTCGCCGCCGGTAGTCCGCCTCGAGGTGGGGGAGGTTCTTCCGCTGCCAGTAGGTCGGCCGGTCCAGGCTGCCCAGGCTCCCGATGATCCGGACGTGCCTCCCGCGGGCCTCGAACCCCGCGGACTCGTCCTGGAGGAACCGCACCGCATAGCGGGCGGCGTACCGCGCCACGTAGGCCGGCCGGTCGTGCTCGTACTCGTTGTTGCCGAAGACGGCCCAGAGGGGCGCGTCGACGTGGCGACGGATCTCCTCGAGGGCCTCGCCGAACGCCTCGATGTCGTTGCGATCCGTCGTGTCGCCCGCGAGGAGCATCAGGTCCACGTCCCCGAGGCGCTCCAGGTCCGCGCGGAACGCCTCCAGGTGCTCGTGCCCGTGGATGTCCCCCACGGCCGCGATCCGCATGGCGTCTCGCATCCCGGCGGGGCCGATGAACCTTCCTGGCCGTCAGAACTCCTTGATGGCCGCGACGCCCGTCGCCAGGTCGACGATGGGCAGCCGCGCAGGCAGGGGCTCGATGTTCCGCATCTTCTGGTACGGCGTCTGCGCCTGCCAGGTGGACGAGTTCACGAGGAGGACGCCGCGGTACGTGTCCACGCCGACGCTGTGGACGTGCCCCGTGACGAAGATGTCCGGGACGTCGTCGATGATCAGGTGGTCCTCCGCCTCCGGGGCGATGGGCGTCTTGCCGCCATAGATGGGCGCGAGGTGCCGCATCTTGAGCATCTCCCGCATCGCATCCAGGGGCCGGTGGTAGTTCATCCCCGGAATCGTCGAGACGAAGTCGTCCATGGAGCGCCCGTGGTAGGCGAGGACCTTGACGCCGTGCAGGCTCACGAGGCTCGGGTTCCCCGCGAACGTGATGTTGGAGTCAAAGAGCTTCTGGATCGGCACGGGCAGTGCGGGCTGCGGCTCCGCCGGCCGGACGGCGTCGTGGTTCCCGGGGATCATGACGACGGAGACGTGGTCGGGCAGGGCGGCCATCATCTTGGCGAGGGCCTCGTACTGCGCGTAGATGTCGTCGATCGCGAGTTCCTCGTCCTGGCGCGGGAAGACGCCGATGCCGTCGACCACGTCCCCGCTCACGACGAGGTAGCGCAGGGAGCGGGCGACCTCGTCGTCGCTCGACATCCAGGCGGTGAGCTTGGCCCACTTCTCGGCGAGGAACGTGTTGCTGCCCACGTGGATGTCGGAGAGGAACGCCGCGCGCACGTGTTCGCGGATGCCGCGGAAGGGTTTCGTCCCGGGCACGTCGGGCCGGACGACGGACTCGGCGATGACCAGCCCGCGGTCGTTGACCTTGCCCACGACCCCGACGACCTCGTCCATGACGAAGGTCTCCGAGGCCGACGCGGAGTCGGAGAGCACGAGCACGGAGATCCGGTCCGTCTCGTCCTCGAGCTCCAGGATCCGGTGCCCGTTCTTCGTGGCGCGGATGTCGGAGACCATCCCGATGAAGCGGACCTCGCGGGTCGACCGGCGCGCTCGGGAGATGTCCTGGGCGCCGCCGAACTCGTGGCGGCCGCGGAGCATGCGGGAAACGGTCTGGAACCGGTTCCGGAAGTAGCGCGTGAAGTCCTCCAGGGTCCCCTCGCACGTGGACCGGCCGGTGATGTCCCGCAGGATCCGGATGTCCGGCTCCTCTTGGGCTGCCGGCTCCCCTTGCCGGCGGAAGGACGCGGCGACCGGGAGGACCGGGGCGAGGAGCGCCGCGGCGGGCGCGGGCCGCGGCGGGGGCGCAAGGGGCTCCGCCCTCGTGCGCACGGCCACGCTGCGGCCGATGTCGGCCGCCTTCACCACGTCCTGGAGGGTGACCACGAACGGCACCTCCGGGCACGCGGCCAGGAAGCGATCCAGGGGGCCGAGGGGATCCGACTGGGAGAGCAGGTACTCGATCGCGGCGGGCTCGAGCAGGGTGCCCCTCTGGCTCACGAACGCCAAAAGCTCTTCCCGCATCCGGGGCGCACATTGGGAGGGCCCGCATAAAAAAGGTTCGTCCCGAACGCCCGCGGCGTCACGAAAATTATAGGCGACGCGGAGAATGCCGCGCCGTGCTGCGCGTCCGCGTCGAGACGCCCTGCCGGACGACCGAGGATCCGGCGAAGGTGAGGGCCGCGCTCCTCCGGCTCTTCCCGGACCTCGTCCTCGAGCACGAGGACGACCGCATCGTCGGGACCTCGGCCTCCCTGGAGAAGCTCCGGGAGCTCATCCGGAACCAGCGGATCCGGGACACGGCCCGGGGGCAGCTCCTGGCCGGCCGGCAGGGGGACCGCACGCGTGTCCTGCTGAGCAAGCAGGCGGCCGCCATGGGCGTCGTGAACTTCGCCGCGGGGTCGCCCCTCGGGGACGTCGCCGTCGAGATCGAGTCCGACGACCTGACCGCGGCGATCGATTACGTGGCGGAGAGCACCGTGGAGCGTGCCGTCAGGCCGTCCGGCCGCAGCGAAGGCACGTGAAGGACCGGTTCTCGTAGCGGGCCTCCACCCAGCCGCAGTACGGGCACTGGAACCGCACGGGCGGGTATCCGTAGGGAGGCGGATGGTAGGTCGGGGCGTATCCCTGCGGGAGCATCGAGCCGCCCCGAGCCGGCGGCGGGGCCGCGGCCGGCGGCGCCCACGTCTGCGGCTGCGGGCGTGCATAGGCCTGCGGAGGCGGGGGCGAGTACGCCGGCGGAGGGGGCGGGGGCGGGGCGTAGGGGTACGACGGCCCGGGGACGCCCAGGCTCGGCGGGGCATAGTTCCAGGTCCCGGGAGGCGCGCCGGGCGGGCCGCCCACGAGAAGAGGCTGGCGCACCACGCGCGCCTGGAACCCGCGACGGAAGTCCTTGAACTCCTCCCAACCGTACAGGGCGTACCAGGCGAGGAAGCCGGATCCCGCGATCGCGAGTCCGATGTAGAACAGATTGGTGGCGAGGTCGAGCCCCGCGCCGCCGACGCCCTCGAGGGACAACGCGAGCGAACCGTCCGTCGCGAAATGGAGGAGGATCGCGGCGCCGAGGCCGTGTCGGACGTAGATGTATCCCGCGCCCAGCCCCATGACGAACACGGGGACGACCTTCCACCAGCCCCAGCCGCCACCCGCGGCGTGGGCGATGGCCCACAGGAAGGCGCTGACGGGGATGAGGATCGCCGCGGCGAGCTTCGCCTCCTGGGACGACTCCCTCCGGAGGTTGCCGCCCCAGAGGTAGTGCCACGCCCCTCGCAGGATCGCGCCCGCCCGGCCCGGACCCCCTGGGGGCGGGTAGGGCCGGCCGCTCACGAGGCGATAAAGGAGCGCCGCGATGGCCATGGGCACGCCGATGAGGAACAGGCGGTACGCGATCTCCTCCCAGACGGAGGCCGCGGTGAGCTGGAAGATGTCCGTCCACGCGTTCGTCGGGGTCGTGCTGATCGGGGAGGTGACCGGCGCCCCGAGCGCCTCGATCACGAGGATGACGACGAACTGGAAGAAGGTCCCCGCGAGCCACACCTGGGCGACCGCGACCCATGCGGACATGCTCCGCAGCCGCGTGCTGATGTTCTCGAGCGGCGCGGAGAAGGCCCGGGCGGTGCGCTTGCGTTCCCGCACCGAATACCATGCGGCGGAGAGGACGAGGACCGCGACGAGGAAGCCGTAGTAGGCGAGGAACTGCCCCTGATCCCAGGAAAGCCACAGGAGGCTCGGGAGGGGCAGCGGGAGGTAGAGGTAGAAGTACGCGTTCGTGATCCAGCCCAGCTTGACGTTGTCGAAGCCCACCTGGGCCGCGGCCGAGTTGTTCGGCGCGAGGAAGGCGACCTTGAGGAAGTACGTGCCGGCGAAGCCGGTCGAGTTGCTCACGTCCACGGTCGGGGTGGTCGTCCAGGTGCCGGTCGCGGTCACGGGCAGGACGACGGCGTCGGAGAAGTTGAGTCCCTGGGCCGTGGGCTCCAGCGAGATCACGATGTCGCCGGCGACCTGCGTGCGGTAGTCGAGCACCGCTTCGGCAATGTACGGCGCGGACCCGGTGAATTGGACGGCCTCGACCCACATGCCGCCGACCGGGGACCCGGCGGGCAGGGTCATCGCGAGGTATCCGTCCGGATTACCGCCTGAGCCCGCGTACGTGCCCGTGGCCGACGAGGCGTTCAGGGCCCGGAAGCTCCAGTTCGCGTTCCCCGTCGCGAAGGTCTGGTTCGGGTTGTGGCCCGAGGTGATGCCCTGGATCCCCGGCACGACGTAGGGCGGGCTCAGCAGGAGCCCGGCGAAGTTGAGGGCGATGAACACGAGGAAGCCCACGACCGCGAGCGTCCAGAGGACGGAGAGGAAGCGATGGAGGTCCGGGGAGCCTCGCGGGACGGGAAGCGGGGCGTAGGGCATCGCGCCCGCGGGGAGGCCGCACCGCGGGCAGAAACGGCCCTGGTAGGCCGTCCCGCACCGGGGGCAGGTCACGGAGAACACCATGGGCTGCGGGACGGCCGCTGCCGCGGCGGGCGCCCCGCACCTCGGGCAGAAGTTCCCCTCGTACTGGGCGCCGCAGCGGGGGCACGCCATAAGTGGCGATACGATGGGCTGGCGCTATTTAACGGATTGGGTGTCCGCCCGGAGGGATTCGTCCTCGCACCGACCCGCGGGGGCGGGCTTCGGCGCCCTGCGCCCTGGGTCGGGCGGCCGTCGGGCCTCTCCGAACGTTTATATTGAGTCCGACCGGTTCCCGCGTCCTC
Organism: Thermoplasmata archaeon; assembly: GCA_021788795.1. Lineage (GTDB taxonomy): Archaea > Thermoplasmatota > Thermoplasmata > RBG-16-68-12 > RBG-16-68-12 > RBG-16-68-12. The sequence continues at coordinate 5,633 of JAJYKG010000145.1, forward strand.
CCCCGGCGTCCCGGCGGAGACGGCCCTCGGTCATGGAGGACTCCCAATGGAAGAGGAAGACAGAGGAAGGCGCACGGCGGACGTGAAATTCGAGACGATCAAGGCCGAGAAGG
>JAJYKG010000146.1 GCA_021788795.1 Thermoplasmata archaeon
CGAAGATGCGCGCCGGGTCCTCCATGCGGATGATCTCGTGGAACTGCAGGAGGTCGAGGACGTCCGTCTGGAGGCGGCGCATGGACTCCTCGATCTGCTCCGCCGCGGCCTTGCGCGTCTGGCCGTCGATCTTGGTCATCAGGAAGACGCGCTCGCGGTAGCCGTCCCGGAGGGCCTTGCCCATGCGGACCTCGCTCGCGCCGTCGTTGTAGTCCCAGGAGTTGTCGAGGAAGTTGATCCCGCGGTCCACCGCAGCGCGGATGATCCGGATCGCCTCGGCCTCGGGCAGGCCGGGCTGCCCCAGGTGGTAGCCGCCCAGACCGATGCACGAGACGCGTTCGCCCGTCCGCCCGAGCGTCCGGTACGGGATGGCGGCCCCGCCTTCCTTCGCCCGCTCCTTCGACGGCACGTCCAGCATGACCCAAGCGCCTCCCGGAGGCACCCGGGGAAGGCCATCGGCGCTCAAGCTTTTCCCTTTTGCCTGCCCCGGGCCGCGGCCTCGCGGCGGTCCGTGCGAGGCCTTCCCCAAAGGGGAAAGGGAGGGCGCGGGCGGGGACGCCCGCCTGCGCGCCCTAGTTGCCCTGGGACTCGTCCCCGCCCTCGGGCTCCTCGCCCTCGGTGGGGCTCCGCTTCACGATCCGCTTCTGGACGATGGGTCCGGACTCCGGCGGGGCCACCTCGGCCTCTTCGGCGGGGGCCGTCGGTGCGGCCACGGGCTTCGCGACGCGCTTCGGCGCGCCGACCTTGACCACGCCGGGCTTGCTCGGCGCCGCGGCTTTCATCAAGCTGCCGCACTTGTGGCACACCTTGGCCGTCACGGAGTTGAGGGTGCCGCAGGTCGGGCACGCGCGGGAGCCCTCCTTGCGCATCTCCTCCTCCTCGTGGAGCCAGTCCTCGAACGTGAGGAACGTGGGCTGCTTGCGCCACCACTCCTGGAACTCCTGCTCCGAGAGCGCGCGGCCGAGGGACCGGGACGCGTCCTCCTTGAACTTGCCGACGACCTCGTCGTACTGGAGGCGCATCTTCTGCTGGTAGTCGGCCATGTCCAGCTGCCCGGTCGCGAAGTCCACGCCGCACTCCGGGCACTGCTTCACGTCGACGGGGATCCAGGCCTGGCAGTTCGAGCACTTCGCCATGTCCTTCTCGAACTCGACGCCGCACTTCGGGCACACGGTGGCGTCCTCGGGGATGAAGGCGCCGCACTCGCCGCACTCGACCATCTTGCCGAGGCCGTACACCTTGAAGTAGACGGTCACGCCGATGACGATCGCGGCGACCGCCGCGAGGATGATGAGGAACAGCCACCACTGGATCCCGAGGAGCGGGACCGGCTGGAACAGGAAGGCGACGTTCCGGTGGACCACGATCGACGGGGTGTCCGGCGTGATGCCGCTGGGCGTGGACGAGGCGACGTTCAGGGTGTACGTCCCGTCCGAGAGGCCGCTGGGCAGGGTGAGCGTGATCAGGAACACGCCGTTGGAGTCCGTGCGGACGCTGAACGGCCCGGCGACCACCTGGCCGTCCGAGCCGAGGAGCTCAACCGAGAGGGCCAAGTTGGGCACGCCGTTGCCGGCGGGGGTGTTGTCCCGCACGACGCCGGAGACGGGGATGGTCGTGCCCGGCTCGAACACGGCTCCCGAGGAGGGATTCGTCAGGAAGACCCGCCCGACCGGCGGCGTCACGGTAATCGTGACGTTCGCGTAGTCGTTGGCGTAGCCCTGCCCGCCCTCGACGAGGGTGTGGTCCGGATTGACCACGATGTTCAGGGTCTGGTTCGCCGCGGGCGTCGGGAGGCCGCTCACCTGGACGGTGACGTTGGCCTCCCGGATCACGGAGATGCCCGTGGCCCGCCCGTACTCCGTGGAGTAGTTGCCGTTCAGGTAGACCGCGATGGACGTGTTCTGGACCGGCGTCTGCCCGAGGTTGTAGACCCTCACCGTGATCGCGAACGGCGTGTTCTGCGGCACGGTGATCGGGGTGTAGTCCGCCGCGCGCAGCGCGAGGTCCGGCTGGGACAGGGCCAGTCGCTGGATCCGGATCCAGTTGTTCGCGAAGTTGTAGTCGAGGGTCTGCGGCAGCGTGCCGTTCGGCGCGAGCGCGTAGATCGTGATGTTGTGGTAGCCCGGCGTCTTCGGGTACCACTGGACCACGAGGGTCAGGCTCTGCCCGGCGAGGATGTTGAAGGAGACCGTGTTGGACACCTGGGCCCCACCCTCCCGGATAAGGAGCGTCCCACCGTTCGCCGCAGCGGTGCCGATGTTGTGCACGGTCACGTTCACGAACACCGTGTTGTTCGCGACCGCGTCCGCGGAGAAAGAGACGTCCGTCGGGCCCGTGATCGCCAGGTCGGGCCAGGCGAAGAGGTTCACGGTCTGCGTCAGGATGTTGTTGAGCGTGTTCGTCTCGGGGATGGCGCCCGGGCCCGCCGGGTTGCCGACGGGCGGGTTCACGACCACGGAGACGGCCGCGGAGGTCTGGGAGCTTCCCTGGAACGTCCAGGAGGTGCTCACGGTCGCGACCCCGTCCGCGGGGACCACCGCGATGGTCGTGGAGTTGATGAGGAGTCCCGCCGCCTGGTAGGCGCCGACCGGGGAGTCCATGATCCCGTCGTTGTTCGGGTCCACGTTCGTGGAGAAGAAGTCGACCACAACGTTCTTCACGGAGATCTGGCCCGTGTTGCGGATCGTGGCCTGGACCGTCATGGGCCGGTTCAGGGGCTGGAGGAACGAGAGCCCGTTGTCCCCGCTCACGCTGACGCCCGCGACGCTGAAGTCCGGCGTCAGGCTGGAGAACTGCAGGTTCACGGCTCCGTTCACCGTGACGGTCGTCGTGAGGTTCGCGTCCGGGTAGAAGGTCGTGCCCTGCACCAAGGCCGTCCCTGCCACCACGTAGGTGTCATTGACCGCGTGACCGCCGTTCGCGGTCCAGCGGTCCTGGTAGGCGCGGTAGAGGACCGTACCCAGGGGGGCCGCCACCGGCCACGACGTGCTCGCGGTGAAGTAGACCGTGTTGCCCGGCTGGGGCGCGGGGGCGGAGACGGGCTGGAGCGTGTTCGGGTCGATCTTGCTGAGATAGATCGTGGCGTTCGCGTTCGCCAGGAGCGTGCCCGTTCCGTCCACGTCGTTCAGGTTCACCCACCAGTACCGGCTCACGGCCGCGCTCCCGGTGATCATGCCCAGGTACCAGGTGCCCGAGGGGTCGTAGAGGCCGACGTTCGTGAACTGGACCTGCTGGGTGCCGCCGAACTGGAGCTCCGGAGTCTGGACGGCGTTGAACGTCACGTTGCGGACGTCGAGAGCGAGGTTCGAGCTCCCGAGGTCCGTGAGGAGGCTGATGGATCCCACGTTGTTCAGGTTCGCGTCGTACAGCTTCACGAGCCCCGTCGTGTCCACGTAGAGGTTCGGCCCCTGGAACGTGTCCCGCACCAGGGTCGTGGCCCCGCCCAGGAGGTCCACGTTCGCGTCGATCGTGGAGTCCAGGATCGACACGGAGGCGGAGGCGTTGGAACGGAGCAGGCCGTACCCGCCGCTGGTGCTCAGGTCCAGGCTGCTCCCGGACTGGACGGTCAGCTGGCCGCCCGCCACCGCGAGGACCATCGGGTAGTTGCTGCCGATCGTGGTGTTCACCAGGGTCAGGGATCCCGTGTTGGTGACCATGATGTAGGAGCAGTTCGTCGCGGACTGCTCGACGAAGAGGGACGCGTTAGTGAGGGTCACGGCGCCGGTGATCCGGACGCTCGTGCCGAGGGAGATCGCGCCGCTGAACTGGAGCGTGCCCCACGTCACCACGGAGGACGGGCAGATCGGCGCCGTGCCCAACACCAGGGTCACGTACGCGTTGTTCGCCGCCGCGGAGAGGCTGGGGTATGGCGGGAAGGCGACGCCGCCCGTGGCCGTGTAGCCGCCGTACGAGGCGGTCTCCGTGTAGCTCCCGTTCGAGACGGCGTTGGGGGCGCTGGCCTGGGTAAGGGTGTCCGTCCACAGGGGGATCACGGCCTGGCCGTCCGCCCCCGTGAGGTTCCACGTGCTGGAGGTCTTCCCCAGGTAGGCGAGGGTGGCCGCCGACGGGACCGCGCTCATCCCGTTGTCCGGATAGTGGGCCGTGGTCGGGGTCGGGCTCTGGCGGGACCAGATGCCTGCGCCCGCCACGGGGTTGCCCGCCTGGTCCGTGACCGTGGCGTGCATCCACCGCAAGAGGTAGGCCGCGGAGGTGCCGTCGCCGAAGGCGAACGCCGAGGAGTACTCGGACAGGGTCGAGGGCGACTGGGAGAGGTCGATCGTCAGGTTGTAGAGGTAGGCGGAGGAGGAACCGGAGAGCGAGAGGACGTTGTGGGTGTACGGGCTCGTCGTGGAGTTCGCGTAGTCGATCCCGATGTACGTGTCGTAGGCGTACAGGCGGCTGCCGCTCTGCAGCGACACGGGCTGCGCGTTCGTGACCTTCGCGACAGGGTCCTCGTAGAGCTTCGTCAGGTTGGACCCGTACAGGTACGCGGTCGTCGCGGACCACGTGATCACCGGCGCGTCGTCGTTGAGGTCGATCTGCGTCGACGTCGAGAAGATGGGCGTCAGCGTGCCATCCTGGAAGCCCGTGATCCTCGAGTCCTGCAACGTGATCGTCGCCCCAGTGGTCGCATTGAACCATCCGGGGAACCGGAGGACGGAGCCGGCCACCATGCTGAAGTGGCTCGCGCCGTCGACGCTGATGTTGAGGAACAGGTACGGAGCGATGGAGTTGGTCTGCGTCGTGACCGTCGCGTTGTCCAGGGTGAGTGAGCCGCCGCCGTAGACCGTGAGGAACCGGCCCTTGTGCGACGTGTCCTGGAGGAAGGAGAGGCCACCGTTCTGGAGCGTCAGGTTCCCGCCCCCGTAGACGTACACGGACCCGTCCACCGTGTAGCTGACCCCGGAGCAGACCTGGGGCGTGGTGATGTACCAGTTGCCGCTGATGACGGACCCGGTCTGGCTGCAGCTCGCGGCCTGGGCGGCAGGCGCGAAGGCGAGGGAAACGGCGAAGAGGCCGCTCAGGGCCATCAACGCCACGATCGTAAGGCTCAGCGCCTTGCCATTCCACGGGGCACGACTAGACATGACAGAACCTCCCAGGAGGTAGTCGAAGGGCGGAGCCCCTAGGACCACGACCGGTGGGCATGTGCGGTTACCATCCTGGACCTGTTTATAAATACGTTACCGAGCGATTATCCATGCCGATAGCACTTCGTTCTCGGATTGGAGAACGAGCCTTTTGCATGGAGGGAATATTTTCATATGCAAGAGTAGATGAAAATACGAAATCGGGCGCTCGGAACCGCGAATCCGGCGCGGTTTCCGGGGCGCCCCTCGCCGCCGACCGGCGGCTCAGATGACCTTCTTCTTGAGGACCTTCTTGACCGTCGACACCTGCGCCTTCTTCCCCTTGTCGTCGTCCGAGGACATGCGGTGTCCGCAGGCGTAGCACATGATCGCGTCGTTCGAGATCATCGTGCCGCACGCGGGGCAGGGGACCTCGCCCTCTTCGCTGGTTTCCTCGGCGGCCGTCTCCTCTTCCTGGAGGCGGTGTCCGCAGGCGTAGCACATGATCGCGTCGTTCGAGATCATCGTGCCGCACGCGGGGCAGGGGACCTCCGTGCTCGCCGTCTCCTCCTTCACCTCGGTCTGGGACTGGACGGCAGGCTTCGGTGCGGCCTTCGGGGCCTGGGGGGCCGGCTGGGGTGCCGCGGGCGTCGGCTGCGG
>JAJYKG010000147.1 GCA_021788795.1 Thermoplasmata archaeon
GAGGAGGAGCTCTTCGATTTGCCGCTTGAGCTCCTCGCGCTCGCGGACCTCAATCTCGTTCGTGGACTCCTCGAGGGCCTTGATCCGCGTCCGCGCCCGCTCGATGAGCGCGTCCATCTGCTCGAGGCGCTGCTTGCGCCGGCCCAGCATCTTCTCGAAGGGCTCCGCGAGCTGCCAGAGATGAGACTCGAGGTCGCCCTCCCCGCGCTCCGCCTCGGTCATGGACACGAGGTCTTGGGGCGCGCCTCGCGGGACGGTCGGCGCCGGGGGCGGAAGGGTGGCGCGCGCCCTCGCCTTCTCGCGGCTCAGGCGCAGGATGTTGCGGAGGTACTCCTCCTCCGGCGTGGGATCGGCCGGCTTCGCGGACGGGTCCACGGCCTGGACCTCGGGGAACTTTGCGGAGCACTTGGCGCACTCCTTCGCCTCCGCGGGGTTCACGGAATTGCAGATGGGGCAGAGGACGGCGTCCATGAAGCCCTCGAACGCCGCGCCGCACTTCTCGCATTTCTCGGCGTCGGGCAGCGTGCTCGCTCCGCAGTCGCTGCAGTAGGCGGCTTTGCCTGGGGTGAGGGCGCGGAGGGCCATCCTTCGCTCTTCGAGGAGGTGTGCGGGATCGAGGGAGCGCCTAGTCGTACGCGTTGTACGCCAGGATCTCCGATAGGTGCTTACGCCCGGCCGGTGGCTCGAAGGCCTCCGGGAAGCCCAGCGCGGCCAACCCGACCACGCGGGCATCCGCCGGGATGCCAAGCAGGGCCTTCACCTTCTCCTCGTTGAAGGAGAAGACCCAAGAGGTCCCTAACCCCTCACTCGTCGCCGCCACGGTGAGTTGCGCGATCGCCATCCCGACGTCGACGGGGTACGAGTTCATGTACCCGCCGACCATCGCGACGGCTTCGTCCAGCCGAGCACAAGCCACGACCAGGAGCGGGGCGTCGGGCAGCTTCTTGCTGTTCGTCGTCATGCCCTCGAGCTTCCGCTTCCGGTCCTCGTCCGAGACCACGATGAACTTCCAGGGCTGCAGGTTGTCCGCCGACAGGGCGAGCCTCGCGGCGTTGGCAACGGCCTGGACCTTCTGCTCGGGGACCGGGTCCGGTTTGTACTTGCTGACGCTCTTCACCGACTTGATGGCCTCAAGGACCTCCATATCGTCCCGGGCGTTCGTAGTCGGAGTCGTGATAATAAGCGTTGCGGCCCGGAAATCGACGCGGTAACAACCGGTTCCGCGACCCGGTCCTCCCTCAGGGCGGTGTTTCGGCGGGCGGGGCCGCCCCCTGCCGCGGCCCCGTCCGGGCCACCGCCTCGAGCGCGAAGCCGGCGACGAGCGCGACGCCGCCGAGCAGGAGGACGAGCCGGAGCGCGTCGGTCCCCGCCGCTGCGGCCCCGAAGCCGGGGACCGCGGGGACGCCCGCGCCGCCGAACGTCCGCGGGTAGGCGGTGAGGAGCATGAAGGCCACCCCATCCCGCACGGTGAGGAAGCGCCGCGTGCCGAGGGAGCCGAGCTCGAGCAGGTCGTACACGAGGAAGGCGATCGCGACGGAGCGCGAGCCGAAGACCGCGACGGCCACGCCGTGTCCACGATGGACCCCGCTCCGTAGGCGGCCTCCCCCAGGCGAGCGGGAGCGCGAGGCCCGCCTCCCGGGAGTTCCGGGAGGCCTGGCGGAGCGTGTAGAGCGCGGCCAGGAGCAGGAACACGGAGAAGCCGAACCCGAGGGCGATGACGAGCGGGTCCGACAGCGCAGACGAGGAGAGACCGAGGGAAAGATCCGAGAGGTACCGCGCGACCTGAGCTCGGGAGGTGAAGCCGACGATCGAAGGAACGATCAGGATGAGCCCGCCCCCGGTCAGCAGGGCGCCCAGGACGAGCTCCCCCATGCCGACCAGGAGCTGGCCCCACGGCCGCAGGGACGGGCCCCGCTCCAGGGCCGAGAGGAACCCCTTCACGTCCTCGTCGTGGGACGCGAGGACGCGTTCGCGGAGGGCCCGCGTGGTGGACGGATTCCATCCCCGGCTCGCGCCAAGGAGACGGATGTCGAGGATGATGCGGTCGATGGCGTCCTGCCGGGCGTCCGCGGGTGCGCCGGTCATGGGCCTCGATTCGGTCCCCCTTCCCATAGTCGGCTCTCCATTACCTCCAGCGGGGCAGGAGTCCCGCGGTCCCGCCGCCCTCGGAGGGAACGTTTAAATCGAGCCCGGGCTTCTGCCGCCGCCGCGGGCCCGTAGCTTAGCCTGGTTGGAGCGTCCGGCTGATAACCGGAAGGTCGCCAGTCCGAATCTGGCCGGGCCCACTCCTCCGCTCGTCGGCGCTGTCCTGTTCTGGTGCCGCAAGGGCTTATGCGCTCCCTGGCTATTTGCGGCGCCACGGAGGTAGACGTCATGGCGCTGCGCGTCTCGTCGCCGGCCTGGAAGCACGGGGAGCGGATTCCGACGCGGTACACGGACGATGGCGAGGACCTCTCGCCCCCGCTCGTATTCGAGGGCGCGCCCCCGGGCACCGCGGCGCTCGCGCTCATCTGCGACGACCCGGATGCCCCCGGTGGGACCTGGGTCCACTGGGTCCTGTACGACCTGCCCGGGACGGCGGCCGGGCTCGCGGAGGGCGTGCCCACCGAGCCCCGCCTGCCCGACGGCAGCCTCCAGGGGCGGAACGGGTGGAGCCGGATTGGGTATGGCGGCCCGTCGCCGCCCCGCGGCAAGCCGCATCGGTACTTCTTCCGGCTGTACGCTCTGCGCGAGCCCCTCCGAGCGAGGCCCGGGCTCTCCGCCGCGGAGATCGAGCGGGCGGCGCGGGGCCGCGCGATCGAGTCCGCGAGCTTCATGGGCACGTACGGGCGGACCTGAGGCGGTCCGGCCGGCGTCGCGGACGCGAAGGTACAAGTGCCCTTTCGGGTTGCCGAGGCGCTCATGGCAACCAGTCCTTCGAGGCGCGAGTGGCTCACCCGGGACGCCCTGCTCCTGTCCCTGTCCGCCTGCTTCGCCGACACCGGATACCAGGCGGTCGCCGTGGTCTTCCCGCTCTTCTTGGTACTCGAGCTCCACGAGAGCTACCTCCAGGTCGGCTTATTCCTCGCCCTGGCCTACGGCATCGGGTCGCTCTTCTCCTTCGTCGGCGGCAGGGCCGGGGACCGGTTCAACAAGAAGTACGTCGCCCTCGCGGGGAACCTTCTGATTCCGCTCATGTCCCTGAGCGGCCTCTCGACGAGCGTCCTCGTCGCTGGCGCGCTGTTCATCGCGGGGTGGTGGGCGCGATACTCGCGCACGCCCGCGCGGCGCGCGTGGCTCGTCGAGGTCACCGACCCGGCGCACCGCACGAAGGTCTTCGGTTTCCTCCATGCCCTCGACGTCGGCGGCGGCGTGATTGCCGTGACCTACTCCGTGATCCTGCTCCTCCTCGGCTTCTCCTACACGGTCGTCCTCCTGGTCACGATCCTGCCCCTCCTGCTGTCGAGCCTCTGCCTCGTCCTCGCGAAGCGCCCGACGGGGACCATGGCGCCCGCCCCGAAGGAGGCGCCGAAGGATTCCGCCGCCGGAAGTTCCGCGCTCGCGTACCACGCCCTCCTCGTCTCCGCGACCCTGTTCGGGTTCAGCTTCTACTCCTTCGCGTTCCCCGTCCTGACTGTGGCCGCGGTGCAGCAGGCCGGTTCGATTGCAAAGGCGCTCTCCGGCGCCGTCGCGATCATCGCCTTCGGCGTGTATCTCGGCGTCTCGGCGCTCGCGGGGATCCTCCTGGGCCGGACCCACCTTCGCCCCATCCGCGCGATCTGGAGCATCGGCTACCTGCTCGCCGCGGTCGCGTCCCTGGCCATCGGCGCCCTCTATTTCGTCGGTGCGAGTCCCTTCCTCTTCTACGTCGCTGCGGGCGTCCTCGGGTTCGCCACCGGATCCGTGGAGACGTTCGAGCCCACGATGATCTCGAAGATCGTGGCTTCGAGGCGGCTCTCGGAGGGGATGGGCTGGCTCAGCGCGACCCGCGCGGCGGGCCTGTTCGTCGCGAACCTCGCCCTCGGATTCCTGTTCGGGATCAACCAGTTCTACGCGTACGTGTATGCGTTCGTGACGGCGCTGGTGGCCGCCCTGATCCTCGCCTGGGCGGAGACGAGGACCCGCGAGGTGCCGGAGGAGCCCGCCGCAGGTCGCTCTTAGGGTCCCCGAGACCTTATCTACCTCCGACGGTGGAGGGGAGCGAGGTCGGATGATGAGTGCACCCGCGAGCGGCGGCACGACACCGGCGCCCATCGGCCTCCCGCCCCGGCCGAAGGGCCTCCGCGGCTTCCTCATGGGCCCGCGCCTCGTGGACCACAAGGGCTTCTGGTTCCTTGTCATCATCTTCGTGCTCATCCTGGTCGTCTTCTCCGTCACGTTCTACGAGTTCACGGTCACGTTGCGGCCCTTGCCGACGGCGCCGGTGACCTTCTCCGCGGGCTACATGGTCGACCAGAACGGCACGTTCAACGTGACGTCCGTGAGCAACGCCTCGTGGCCGTACCAGAACTTCACGGTGAACCTCACGCTCAACAACTTCGGGTTCTACGCGCAGCCCCTCGCCCCGAGCGGGGAGAACGCGACGTTCCTGATCGGCACGTCCACGAACAAGGGCACCTACCACGTGATCTGGAACGACCGCGACCACAACGGCCTGGTGAGTGTGGGCGACTCCTTCTGGGTCACCGGGGACGGCGTGGGCCTGCCCGGCCTGAGCTATGTCAAGGTCACCCTGATCTGGAACGGCGGCGTGTGGCACGCGGACGAGTACTTCGTCACGAGCGAGACGATCGTCTGATCCAGCCCCCGTCCGCCGGGGGTCATTTTCCCCCTTCGAATCGGAATATCGCGTATGCCGTTCTGAATAAATCCGCTCCTCAGGGTTAAGCCCGCGGCGCGCGTGCGGCCCGCCGACCAAGCGAAGGATGGGCGAACATGGGCTACGTGCGCGGATTGGTCTGCAAGGAATGCGGCGCAGAATATCCGCCCGCGCGACTCACCGTCTGCGACGCGTGCTTCGGCCCGCTCGAGGTACGCTACGACCTCGATGCGGTCCGGGAGGTCTTCACGCGCGAGGCGCTCGCCCGCCGCGGCAAGGACCTCTGGCGGTACCGCGAGCTGCTGCCCGTCTTCGACGACGCGGCCCGCGTGGACCTGCAGCCGGGGTACACGCCGCTGCGGCGCGCGGAGAACCTCGCGAAGGCCGTCGGCCTCGGGGAGGCCTGGGTGAAGGACGACACGGTCAACCCGACGTACTCGTTCAAGGACCGGCCCGTGGCCGTCGCGATCGCGAAGGCGCGCGAGTGGGGCCTGCCCGCGGTCGGCTGCGCGTCGACGGGCAATCTGGCCGCGGCCACCGCGGCGGCCGCGGCGAAGGCCCACCTCCCCTGCTACGTCTTCGTCTCCGCGCATCTGGAGCCCACGAAACTCCTCTTGCCGCGACTCTACGGCGCCACGGTCGTCCCCGTGGACGGCACCTACGACGACGCGAACCGGGTCGCCCTCATCGCCGCGGACCGACGCGGCTGGGGTTTCGTGAACATCAACCTCCGGCCGTACTACGCGGAGGGCTCGAAGACCCTGCTGTTCGAGATGTGGGAGCAGCTCGGCTTCACGCTGCCCGACGCGATCGTCGTCCCCATGGGCTCCGGACTCCTGCTCACCTCGATCGACAAGGCGATCCGCGAGCTGCGCGAGCTGGGCTTGGTCGA
>JAJYKG010000148.1 GCA_021788795.1 Thermoplasmata archaeon
TTCCGATCTGACGACGGTTCGAAGGCCGAGGGTGCGAGCGCGAGCAGGAACACCGCGTCCACCATGAAGAGGACCAGCGCCGCGTCGTCCGTCCCGAGGCCGAGGGGCGCGAACAGCAGGAGGGTCGGCCCGAAGCCCGTGACGGACGCGAAGGCCGCGGGCCATGCCCACGGCCGCTTCGCCAGGAGGGCGAGCCCCGTGACGAAGGCCACGAAGGGCGCGAACCCGCTCAGGAAGACGTGGCCCTCGTCGAGGGACACGTGGGCCCAGGCGACCCCGAGCATGAGGAGGAGGATCGCGAACGCCGCGGGCACGAACCAGGGCCAGCGGATCGGCCAGACGTCCGAGCGCTCGAGGACGGCGAGGAGGACGAACGCGAGGACCGCGAGGGCGACGAGGATCTCGCTCCCGGCTCCCGCGGGGGACGGGGCCTGGAGGAGGCCCATCGCGCCGCCGAGCAGGGCGATCCCGCCCAGGACCAGGCTCAGGCCGACGAACCAGCGCAGGATCCGCTCCACGCGCGCGCGCATCGCGGGGGCATCGCCGCGGGGGTGAAAAGGCTTCCCTCGTTCGGCCGGCCCAAGGGACGGCCTGCCGCCGCGGGGCGTCCAGGGGAAGCGGGGGTCCCGTCCCCCGCCCAAGCGAAGTTTCATCTGCATCCCGGCGCTCTGCGCGCCTCGCGGGCCGGTAGATCAGCGGAAGATCGCCTGCTTTGCAAGCAGGAAGTCCTGGGTTCAAATCCCAGCCGGTCCATCCCTCCTGGGTCCGCAAGGTATTGATTTCACCGGACCCATCGGTTCTCCATGGGGCGACCCCCAAAATGGACCTCTCTGCTCGAGGATCCTGACGTTCGCCGCTGGTACAACCAGCTGTCGTTGGGGTCTATCACCACGGCGGAGGAGCGAATCCGCGTCCTGGGGCGCTTCTGCGAAGAGATTGGGATGGCCCCGAGGCAGTTCGCCGACCTCGCCAGAGAGGACAACGGTGGCCGGCGGCGCGTCGAGCAGGATGTGGACGGGCCTCTCGGCGAGGAGGGCCATGCGGAACAACTCCTTCACGTCGTCGTAGCCGACAATCGGTGCGAAGAGGTCCGGCAACCAGGGCGCGATGTCGGGCTGGGGCTCGGCCGCGGCGGACCGCTGGCCGATCTCGTCTCGGATCGCCTTCCGCACGGCCTCGGCGTCCGTGAGCCGGCACACGGTGTGGTGGTTCGACTTCATCACGATGGACACGATGCCCACGTGCGCGAGCCGCGCCAGGTAGCCCGGCGCGACGCCGACCTCGTACCACTCCCCGCCCCAGGGCCTGTTGTCGATCGTGCCGTCCACGTGCCAGCCCCCCTCCGCCACGACGTCGTCCTCGTAGGCGAGGAGTTTCGTCAGGATCGGGCCGTAGGTCTCGCTGTGCGCCAACTCCAGGATGTCCTGTAGGAAGGAATCCATGGTTCACCACCCGAAGGGGCAGGTCTTTGTGCCTGGAGGACATATCGGGGCGGGGCTCGCGACGGTGAACGTGGAGCGGTGGACGCGATACCTGGGCGGCTCCGTCGTGGGCGTCCCGTGGGTCCTCTTCGCGCTGTGCTACGCCCTGAACCCTTGGTTCGTGGTGACGCGGGACGCTCTGAGCGACTTCGGGGGTCCGCCGGCAGGCGCCGTCGCCTGGGTCTACAACGTCGGCCTCGTCCTCATCGCCGTCATCATCGGGCTCTTCTCCCTCGGCCTCGTCGTGACCTCCCGAGACAAGGTGCAGGTCTGCGGCGGCGCGTTCTGGTTCGTCGCGGGCCTGTTCCTCGCCCTGATCGGCATCTTCCACGAGGGCACGTACCCCCATGACTTCGTGTCCACGTGGTTCTTCATCCAGGTCGCCCTGGCCATCGGCACGATGGGCGTCGGTTCGTTCCTCACCCGCGACAGTATGGGCGGCACCGTGTCGATCGCCTGCGCGGCCCTCATGCCCCTGGGCGACCTCCTCGTGGCCTGGCCGTCCGCGGCCACCGTCGAGATCTACGAGATCTTGATCATCGACGCCTGGGCGCTCTTCCTGCTGCTCCGCCCTCTCCTCGCCGCTCGGCGGGGTGGGGCCTGAGGCGGCTTGCAGGATCACCATGCCCGAAAAAAGCGAGCCCACGAGGGGCTCACTCCGACTCTTCGATGCGCGGGGCCGAGAGGTACGTGCCCTTCGTGGCCCCCTCCCAGTCCGCGCGGACCGGGTAGTCCGTGCCGAGGTGCAGGACGCGCTGCTCCGCCTTGACGGCCTTCAGGAAGGCCTGGAGGGAGTCCAGGGGGAACAGGGACGTATCCCGGTCCCCGGAGATCTCGACCTCGCACTGCGTGCCGTTCCGGAAGTCCAGGGACGCCTGGTCCACGTCCCCCTCTCCCAAGACGTTCAGGCCGTCCCGCGTGACCGTCAGGCGCACGTGGTCCGTGATCGACTCGAGGGCCTTCGGGGCCTCGAGGAGGTCCTCCGCGGCGATCGTGGCCTTCGCGGGCAGGTTCAACGCAGGCACCCGGGGGTCCGCCAGGTCCGCCGTGTCGACCGCGGCCATCGTCCGCGTCGTGCGGCCGATCTCCACGGCCGTCGAGGATGCGGCCGCGAAGGCCGCCGCGGACCGCCTGCGGTCGAACCCCCGCGACTGGGACGCCCTCGCCGCCGTGGGCACGTACCTCCTCGCCCGAGACGAGGCGGACAAGGCCCTCGACTGCTTCCACCGGATCACCCGGGAGAATCCGAAGTACCCGGGCATCTGGAGGCTCAAGGCCAAGGCCTTCGAGGCCCTCGGCGACGCGAAGAGTGCCGACGCATGCCGGCGCCGCAGTTTGGACCCGCAGTCCTGACCCTGGTTTGATCGCCGACACGGGCCCGGCAGGCACGGGCCATTCGAGCCCTCCGTCGATACGGGTTTGTGGCCCCTGCCACCCGGACGCCCTCAGCTCCGGAGCACCTTCTCGAACGACTCGTCGATCCCGGGGAACGCGGCCGCATCGCCGCTCCAGTTCTTCAGCGTCGCCCCGTGGCGCTCCTCGAAGTCCTGGACCGCGTCCATGACCCGATATTGGACGTCCTCGGGGTCGGCGTCCCTCGCCACGGCCGCCGCGATGACCTCCTTGCCCCGGACGAAGAAGATCGTGTACACCCCGTACCGCATCTGGTCGAGGCTGCCCGCCTTCGTCGCGAGGGTCTGCTTCACGAAGTCCTGCACGCCGACGAGCATGCCTCCGAGGATGTCCCGGTCCAGGTCCGTCCGGAGGGAGTCGGAGTAGTGGCGGAGGAGGAGGCCGCTGTTGTGCAGGAGGAAAAGCTCCGAGATCCGGCTCCGCCGCCCGAACGCGAAGCCCAGGGCGTCCGCGATCTGCCGCGCGGCCCTCCGCATCTCGATCCGGAGGTTCCCGAGGTTCGTCGCCTTGTCCGCGACCAGGAGGAGGCTCACCCCGCCGCTCGCCATGTGCATCACGGCGACGTTCGCCTCGGGCCCTTCCATGAGGATGAAGTCCGGCGCGGACAGGTCGAGGTTCTCGAAGACGCCCCGGGACGACTCGGCGATCAGGGTGCTCATCGCCGCGAGCACGGAGGCATCCGGGCCGCCCCGGATGTCCCTCGCCACGGTGAGCCCGTTCGTGTCCGCGATGACGGAGCCTCGCACGCCCCGGGCCCGGCGCCGCATCTGAAGCAGGGCCTGCTCGAGTTGCTCCTCGAGCCCCGCCTCGTCCGTCGGCAGGGCGTCCGTCCGATCGAGGACCTCATCGCGCGGCATCGCTCTCCCCCTCGGCCGACTCCTGGGGAATCGCCTTCGTCTCCGCGCGACCATGGGCGGCGGGGGTCCATCCTCTTCGCGAGGAGGCGGCCGCCTTCCGGGGCCGGACGATCAGGAAGAGCTCTGCGCTCCCGTAGAGGACGGCCCCGATGAAGAGCACGATGGCCGCTGCGGACACGAGGGCCGGGGGCGGGATCGAGAGGATGCTGAACAGGAAAACGGTTGCGATGACGGCGAACCCGACCGTGAACGCGCCGAGGAAGCGGATGACGCGGTCCGCCATGATGTACATCCGCGCACGTCGCACCTCGCGGTTCATCCGGAGGAACGAAAGGAACGTCAGGACGAGGAGGAGGGCCGCAGCCCCTAGCGCCCCCTCGAAACCGATTTCGAAGGCCAACGTGGCGAGGTCCATGAGGAGTCCACCGACCCGCTTCCGGCCGCCACGGGCGCTCCGGCGTGATAAGCCTATCGGCCTAAGAATCAGGATTTAGGGCGACCGAAACCCCGCGAGGCCCCAACCGGAGGCCTTCGGTCGCATCCGCTGAGAAGACGTGCCGTGCATCCGGGTACGCAGATTCCGCGCTGACGTGGACGTAACTGTCGTCGCCCATGGGCCGTCGTTGGGTGTAACTCACGGATCCCGGCAACGCCACCCGGGGTTGCTGCATCTTTCATCCACGTGGTGAACCCATTTGACCCGTCCCCAGGCGCCCGGAGGAGCGGAGGTTCCGCCAGAGCGGCAGGGTCCGACCGGACCCACGTCCACGTGAGTCGACGAGCGGCGAACATACAGCCAGCGAACTCACCGGGGCGGAGCGAGACTTTCGGCCGGCCCCATAGGTAGCCAAGTTTTATCGATGGTGTCCTCCATGTCACCCGGCATGTGGGGAAGCTTGTCCCAGCGCAACGCTCTCGGGGTCTCGCTCGTCCTCGCGTTCACGCTCCTGACGCCCGCAGCTGCCTCCCTCGGTCCTCGGTCCTCGACCGTGCCGCCCGCAGCGTTCGGCCGGGCCGCCGCGCCCACGGGCTCAGCGCTCACCGGTGCCTACAACATTTTCGACTTCCAGCAGGCGAGCGACCTCGCCGTCGACCCGTCCACCGGCTACCTGTACGTCCGGGACGAGAACTTCGGCCGCACGACCATCTACGATCCCGCCCGCTCTGAGGTCGCGGGCTATCTGTACGGCGTGGACGGCCCGATGGTCATGGACCCGATCAGCCGCGATCTCGTCGTCCTCAGGGGCGACGGGCTGGCTTTCGTGAACACGACGAGCGGCGCGGTGGACGCCACCGTCTCTGGACTGGCACCAGGAGGCTGGTGGCACCCCGTCCTCGCCGTGGACCCCGCGGACGGCTTGCTCTTCGCGGCCTACAACTACCGCGGCGGGTCCACGGGGATCACCATGGGCAGCACGATCCAGATCGTGAGCCTGCGCCAGCGCGCGGCCGTCGCGCAGATCGGTGGTCTCTGGTTCACTCAGGGGATGGGCTTCGACCCTGCGGATGGAGACCTCTATGCGGTCAACGTGATTGGCGGCATGACTGCCATCGACCCGCGAATGGACACCGTCATCGGCTCCCTGAAGGGTCTGGACGGCCCGAACCAGGTCGCCTTCGACGCCGGGGATGGGGAACTCTTCGTCGCGTGCTTCAACGGGTACTTCGAGAACGGCGGCATCCGGTGGACCGCGAACGTCGTGGGCGTGGATCCGCGGACGATGCAAATCGAGGGCTCGCTCCCCGGCTTTGCACCGCCATCCGAGCCCACGTACATCGTGTACGACGACGCCGACGGCATGCTGTACGTCGCCACGGATTCGGCCATCGTCGCGGTCGGGTCCGGCGGGTACGGAGGCGGGTCCATCGGAGGTCTTTCCTACCCGGGGCCGCTCCTCTACGATC
>JAJYKG010000149.1 GCA_021788795.1 Thermoplasmata archaeon
GGCGATCCACCACGTTGTTCTCGAGCAGATGTAAGCGCCGAGGATAATCGACAGAACAAAGAAGGCGATCGCGCTTCTAAGCACTGTCCTTTCTTCCATCTCGTTGTGGACGATAACGCCGCCTATACCGACCGATTCCGCCGAATCGAGGCCACGTTTGTAATCGTAGTACTCGTTGAACATGTTGACCGCCGCCTGGATCAGCACCGAAGCGAGCAACATGGTTACGAACAGGAGGAAGTCGAACGAAATGATCGCGACGATCGACACGAGGGAGAACGCGACCCGCTTGATGAGGTACTTCCCGTAGTTGCTCAAGCGGCGCTTCTCCCGAGGCGACGGGGCGGCGGGAGGCGGGGCGGTCATGGGGCTTCCCCCGCCCGCGCGTCCGACGGGCGGCGGAGGCGCGCTCGGGCCGGTCTGGTGGGCCGAGGACTCCCCCTCATGGCCGCGCCTTCTCACCTACTCGCCCGTGCATCGTCCTCCGGCTCCTCTCCTTCCGCGGTGGCCGGGTGAGCCCGACGCCGCCTACTCTTTCTTCCTCCTGCGGGAGAGGATGACCACCGCGACCGCGACGACGATGACCGCAACCACCCCGATGGCGACGTAGAGCGCGTAGTTCGGCGGAGCCGGGGCCGTCGACGGCTGGGCGTTGATGAAGGTCATCCAGTTGGCGCCTCCGAAGGGACCGCCGGGATACAGGGGGTTGAATCCCGTGAAGCTGTTCGTGTAGACGTTGATGACGGAGGGTACGAACAGAGGAAGGTACGGGAGTTGCTCGTGGAGGATCGTCTGCATCTGGTTCGCGATCGTCGTGACCTGGCTCGTCGAGGAGGCGTTGAGCAGCTGGGCCCAGAGCGCGTCGTACGTCGCGTTGTGGAACCCGCTGTCCGACGTCCCCGTCGCGACCTGGTTCGAGAGGAAGACGCTCAGCAGGTCGGGCACCATGAGGGAGGTCTCGAACCAGTCCCACAGATCCATGTCCTGGTTCATGTTCGGCCAGATCGTCGACGCCATCGTTCCCGTGTCCTCCGCCTGGACGGTCAGCTTGATGCCGACCGCGCTGAGGTTCTGGGCCATGATCTGCGCCGCGTCGATCTCGAGCGCGTCCCCGCTCGGGACCAGGACGGTGTACGACAGCGCCGTCCCGTTCGAGGACACGCGGACGCCGCCGGCGCCGTAGTTGTACCCCGCGGCGGTCAACATCTGGTTCGCCAGGGAGGGGTTGTACGCGTAGCCGGAGATGTTCGCGTCGAAGTACGCGTCGTTCGGCATCAGGACGGTGTTCAGCTGCTCCGCGTAGCCGTGGAAGACCGTCTGCGTGATGTACGGGAGGTTGACCGCGTGGGCGAGTGCCTGCCTCACCGCGACGTCCTTCAGCGTCGGGTTCCCGTGCCCGGACGGATCGACGTTGATCGCGAGGTAGAAGTACTCGATGCCGGGGCTCGTGGTCACGATGAAGTTGCTGTTGTTCTGGAACGCCGACACCGCGGCGGGGAGGATGCCCGACAGCCCATCAATCTGCCGGGCCTGCAGGGCCGACGTCGCCGAACTCTCGCTCGAGAACTCCGTGAAGATGAGGGTCGTGAGCGTGGGCTCCATCGAGGGGATGAAGAAGCGCGGATTCTTCTGGAGCGTCGCGTACTGGTTCACGACGTACTGCGTGATGACGTAGGGGCCGTCTCCGACGAAGTACTGCGAGCCGGTGCTGTTGTACCCCGGATACGTCGACGGATCGATCTTGCCGTAGACGTGGGCCGGCACGATGAACACGATCGCGGCGAACCACAGCCAGAGCGAGCCGGTGAAGGTGATCTGGACCACGCTCGAGCTGAGCGCCGTGACGTTCTGCACCGCCGCGACATCGGGCTCGATGAAGCTGTAGTTCTGCGCCGCGATGTTGTAGCTATAGACCACGTCCTGGGAGGTGACCGGGACCCCGTCCGACCACACGGCGTTCGGGTCGAGATGGAAGATGACCGTGTGGTTGGCGTAGTTCACCGTCCACGTGGACGCGAGCGCCGGGGTGACGGCCGTCGTCTGGTCGTTGTAGTGCACCAGCGGCAGGAGCGTGTTGAAGTTGATCCATCCGCTCAGCTCGGAATAGGTGGTGAACGGGTTCAGGGTGTCGATGTAGGTCCCGAACCAGCCCGACCGGAACGTCAGATTCTGGCCCGTGCTCGATGCATGAACCCCGCCCACCACACCGATCCGCTGACTTGTCAGTTCGGCCAAGGCGGCCGATGATGCAACCGCGAGCGCGGACGCGAGCACGATCGACAGCACCTGGAGTAAGAACCCCCTCACGATTTCACCCTCGTGGAGGGCATCGGCCTTGAGCTTAAGCTCTTTTTGGCTCAAGCCTCGATGCACGGTCGCGGGCCGTCAGGAATTCGGGCTCCCTACCATTTCACATCGGCGAAACTACGCGGGTCGCAGCTGCGATCCTCGTGTCAAGAGGCCCTCAGCTCCGCGGTGCCGAACGTGCGCACGTCCCCGCCCGGGATGCCGGCCCCGCCGAGCGCGTCCCCCGCGACGCCGGATGGTGGCTCGCATCTCTGTCAGGGTGGGACGATGACCCTGTCGCCTTCGACCGGTGAACCGGAACGCTCGAGTGCGCGGAGGGACAAGGGCCTCCTTGCCGTCTGGGGATCCGATGGACTACACCGAGTACGTTTCGCACGTGTCGTTCCGGTTCACGGGATCCGATACGGACCTCCGCCGGACCACGATCCGCCTCGTACGCCGATAATTCGAGGAGCCGCATTTACGGCGTCGCAAACCTTTAAGGGGACGAGGACATCGAGGCGCCCTGCCCCATGGCCCGGATCCCCTTGTCCCTCATCGTCGGATTCGTCGTGCCGCTCGTGCTCATTATCATCAACCTGGCGCTCGGCTACGGCGGCATCCTGGCCTTCATCTTCCTGGTGGTCTGGCTGGGGCTCGCGGTCTTCCTCATCGTCCCGGAGGACAAGGGCACGACCTAGGCGCCCTCGACCTCGTCCCCGCCGACCTTGAGCTCCACCCATTCGTCGATCAGGCGCACGTCCTCGAGGACCACGGTCACCATCTCGCCGCTCTCGTCCTCCACGATGAGGGAATCGAGGGTGTCCTCACCCTCCACCGTGTCCCGGACCACGCCGACGAACTCCCCCTCGTCGTCCACGACGTTCAGGCCGGACAGGAGCTCCACGAGCGACCCCTTCAGGTTCACCTTGTCCGAGACGGACCCGAGGTGGCGCCGGCCGAGGCGGAGGAGACCCGCAGAGCCCTCGCCGAGGACCAGGGCGTTCTCCTCTTCCGCGGACACGTAGCCGAGTTCAATCCCGTCCGTGTCCACGACCGCCATCCCGACCAGGGACTGTCCCCTGCGCGTCGCCAAACCGCCGACCTCCCGAGACCGCCCCGCAGGACGGTCGGGCCGGGCGCCGATGCGGGCGCGCCTACTTGAAGCTTTTCGGGAGGATGCGGGCTCTCGCGCCCCGGAGCCAGGGAGGATGCGCCTCCCTGTTATCGTCCTCGATATCGAGGTCGCTTCTTTTATACCGGAATCCCGGCCATCGCGCCGCCCGTCCTCCCGTACTCACCGGAGGGCATCCGGTCGTGAGCATGCCCCGCTGCGTCCTTTGCGAATCGGAGGTCCCCGAAGGTCGGACCCAGTGCGATGCGTGCGGGCAGCCGTTGGACCGGCCGATTTCGGCCCGCGCGTCCCCGGAGGCCGTGCGCCGGTCGCTCGAGGCCGCGCGGAGGGACCTCGTCGCGGGAGGGAAGGCCCGCACGGACGTTTCCTTCGCCCGCGGGCTCGTCGAGCGCGCGGAGCAGACCGAGGCCGCGGGGGACCTGGGGCGCGCCTTGGACCTGGCCCGCGGCGCGCGCCGCGCGATCGACCTGACGAAGCGCCGCGCGCGGGTCCATGAGGCCCTCGCGAAGGCGGGGGCCGTGCTCGCGGACGCGAAGCAGGCGGGCATCGAGACCACCGCGTTCGAGTGGAACATCCAGAAGGCGAAGGCCCGCGCCGACAGCGGCGACACGGCCGGCGCGGAGAAGCTCCTCCGCCGCATCTCCATCCGCACCCTGGACCAACGCCGGGAGCGGCTCCTCCAGAAGGTCCTGGACAACGCCCAGGCGCGTGTGAACTACGCGCGGGAGCGCGGCGGCGGCGTCGCGGACGCCGAGGCGGCGCTCGCGGACGCGCGGGAGGCCCTCGCCCTCCGCGACTACGCGAAGATCCGGCCCCTCGTCGCCAAGGCGACGGAGAAAGCCGACGCGGCCCGGAAGTACGCCCGCGCCCAGGGCATCCTGAACCACGCGGCCGGCGAGGTGGACGTCGCACGCAAGGCCGGCGTGAACATCACCGAATCGCGCAAGCATCTCACCCTCGCGCGGGACGCCCTGCGGCGCGGCGTCTTCGCGGAGGTCCAGAGCCTCTCCCAGAAGGCGAGGCATGGGCTCCGCGAGGCCCGCGCGCACGCTGGGACCGAGGCGGTCCTCCGCGACGCGGAGCGCGAGGTCGGCCGCGAAAAGCGCAGGGGCGTCGATGTCACGCGTCCCGAGGCGGTCCTCCAGGAGGGCGAGAAGGCCCTGGGGATCCGCGACTATCGAAAGGTCCGCGAGTTCGCGAAGGACACCCACGAGGCGGTCCGTGAGGCCGTGCTCCTCAAACACGCCCGGGACTCCCTCGCCGCGCTCCGCCTCGACCTGGAGGACCTCCACGGGCTCGGCGCGGACTCCGCGGAGTTCGAGGCCGCCCTAGCCGACCTGGAGAAGGCCGTCGGATCGGGGGACCTCGCGAACGCGCGGCGGCTCGTGACCCACGCGCGCCACGCGGCCGAGACGGCCCGCGAGGCCCACTACCGCGGCGTGATGGAGCGCTCCCTCAAGGTCATCCTGGTCAACGCCTCCCGGGGCCTCGACCCCGAGGTGGGGCGGCGTCTGCTGCGGCAGGTCGATGACGCGGTCTCCCTCGGGAAGACGGTCGACCTCCAGGCGCTCATCGACCAGCACCTCTCGACGACGGACGCGGCAACGGAGAAGAACCTCAACGAGCGCGTCCTCACCGCCCGGGACGAGATCGTGCGCCTGCGCCAGGCCGGCCAGGACACGGTGGCCCTGGAGGGGAAGCTCGCCGACGCCGCGATCGCACTCCAGGAGAAGCGCTTCGGCGCCGCGGACGGCCTCCTCGACGCGGTCGAGCACGATTTCCAGTCGATGCGCGAGGCCCTCCGGGGGACCGCCGCGGAGGCCCTCGGCCGCGCGCGGGGCGAAATCGACCACGCGCAGGCGGCAGGCGTCACCATGGACGCCCCCATCGCGATGATGCTCAAGGAGGCCGAGACCGCCTACGCGGAGGCGCGCTACGGCGACACGCTCTACATCAGCAAGTCCTGCATCGACGAGGTCCAGCGGGTGACCCAGGCGGCCCTGCAGGCCACGCAGGCGGTGAAGGAGGCGGACACCCGGGCGCGCGAGGAGCGGGTCCAGGGGCTCCGCCAGCGCATGGACACCGTGAACCGGGAGATTCAGCGCCTCGTCGCCGAGAACGTGGAGGTCTCGAAGGCCCTGACGCTCCTCACCCACGCGAACGAGGCGATCAAGGACGATGACCTGGACTGGGCCGAGCGCGACGTGGCCGCGGCGGAAGGGCTCGTCGACGGG